>JAFGCN010000021.1 GCA_016932615.1 Candidatus Aenigmatarchaeota archaeon | reverse complement strand
GTATGGATTTTTGTGGAAGGATGGTTTGTTTAACAGAAAAGAATATATGTTTCCAAAGGAAATATAGGTATGCAAGAACGGCTTCGTACCTTTTTCTCAGAATACATGGCAAAGGAGTCGATTTTCATAAACAAGAATCTTCTTACACACAATTATATCCCCGAGCAAATTCTTCACCGGGACGAGCAAATATCGGCGATTGCCCGCATTCTTGCCCCTGCGCTTCGGCTTGATCAACCATCCAATATATTTGTTTTTGGAACTACTGGGACAGGAAAATCCGTTGCAATTAAATATATCTATAACGAGCTCATGCATACCAGCCAGTCGAATCTCATGGCAATATATGTCAACTGTAAATTGAGGACAGTTTCTGATACGGAGTACCGGCTTCTTTCATATATACTCAAGGAGTTTGGATACAAGGTTCCGGATACGGGCCTTCCAACGGAAGTGCTATATAACAAGCTTTTTGAGATAATTGACTCCAAGCCGCAGATTATTCTCCTGGCCCTGGACGAACTGGATGCGCTGATAAACAAAATAGGGGACGGAGTGCTCTATAATCTGACGCGGGCAAACACGGAGCTTAAAAATGCCAAGATTTCGATAGTGGGCATTTCCAACAATCTTTCCTTTACAGATTATATTGACCCAAGGGTTAAAAGCTCTCTTTCTGTAGAAGAGGTCATATTCCCTCCATATAATGCCCTTCAGCTTAAGGATATATTGATGACAAGGGCATCGGCTGCAATGGTTGAGGGGTCTTTTTCGGAGGCAGTTGTTGGCAGGTGTGCGGCATTGGCCGCCCAGGAACAGGGGGATGCAAGAAGGGCGTTGGACCTTTTCAGGGTGGCTTCAGAAATTGCCGAAAGAAATGATGAGAGGGTTGTGGCAGAAAAGCACGTTGCCCTTGCAGAGCAAAAGCTTGAGCTGGATAGGGTTGTGGAGCTTGCAAAGGCTCAGCCAAGGCATTCACAGCTGATTTTTTATTCCATACTCAAGCTTTTCGAAAAGGGGCAGGAAAATATCCTTACCGGGGACGTATATGATATTTATGTTGGAATATGCAAGAAAAATGGGTATCGGGTGCTGACCCAGCGAAGAATTTCGGACTTGATATCTGAACTTGACATGTTGGGCCTTGTTTCAACCCGCGTTGTGTCCAAGGGAAGATATGGCCGGACTCGTGAAATTAGGGTGGCAATAGCAAAAAAGCCCTTTGATCTTTTAATGTCCTATTTTTCGGGCTCGTTTGAGGCATAGATTATGCTTCTGACATTCGAGAAAATAAGGGAAGTGCAACTCAACGAAAAGAAAGATGAGCTTCAGGCGCTTCCTGAGAATTTTTTTGATGATGCTGCAGACTATCTGCGGGCAAGGCATGGGACTGACGAGGGAAAGACTGCACTCAAGATTCTTACAAATCTTTTTGAAAGGCGCCTGAAAAAGGTTGCCAATATGGCATCCATATATTACCTTGCAGGAAAAGTTCCCGATAACCTGAGCCCTGTGGAGGTTAAGGTTTATTCTGACCTGATCAGCGCACTTCGAAAAGGGGATTGCGAATTCAGGGCAAGGTTTGCAGATAAGGCCGGGTTTGAAGACAAGTCTCCACACTGTAATCTGATGGAACCTTCAGAGGATGCTTCCCCCGTCGAGGAGAAAGAGAAGGGTAGTGTAGGAGATATGGTGAAAGTCACATTTGTTATGGACACGCCTGAGCTTATGACCCCGGATATGCAGACATGTACCTTCAAGAAAGGGGATTGCGCTACAGTCTCGAAGGCATTTGCGGATTTTTTGAAGAAGAGTGGATTTTGCAGCCTCTAAGGGGCATAATAGATATTAGCGCAAGTTGCAGTATTAATGCCTTGGGAATGTAGTAATGTGTTTGAAATGGCGCGATATATTTTTGTTACCGGGGGCGTTATGTCGGGGCTTGGAAAGGGAATAGTTACAAGCTCCATAGCCCGGCTCCTTAAATCGCGCGGCTATAAGGTCACCGCCGTGAAGATAGACCCGTACGTGAACATAGACGCAGGCACAATGCGACCAACAGAGCACGGCGAAGTGTGGGTTACCGAGGATGGCGGCGAAATTGACCAGGATTTTGGGCATTACGAAAGGTTTCTCTGCGAGCCAATAGGAAAAAGCCATAACATTACCACAGGCCAGATTTACAGGGAGGTAATTTCACGTGAACGGCGCGGCGAATACCTTGGCTCTACGGTGCAGGTAATTCCGCACGTTACAAATGAGATTAAGAGAAGAATCGAAACGGCGGCGGGCTCAAAGAAAGCGGACTTTTGCCTGGTTGAAATCGGCGGAACTGTAGGGGACTATGAGAATGTGCTCTTTCTGGAGGCGGCAAGGCAGATGGGGCGTGAACTTGGTGATTCCTGCAGCAGAAAGGAAAAGGTATGTTTTGTTCACGTGTCGTATGTACCCATACCGGACAAGCTGGGCGAGCCGAAAACAAAGCTCACGCAGCAGTCGGTGCGCCTGCTGCGCGAAATTGGCATTATGGCTGATGTTATAATCTGTAGGTCCAGGTACCCTCTGGATGATGTCAGAAAGAAGAAGATATCCCTTTTTTGCGATGTCTGCGAAAAAGACGTGATATCCAACCCCGATATAGAAACCGTTTACGAGCTTCCGGTGATTTTTGAACGGCAGGGTCTTTCGGAGCGCATCCTTGATCGCTTTGGACTTCCTGCCAGAAAGCTTGAATTGGACGAATGGACCAAAAGGGTTGAGGTCATAAAAAATCCGGGCCGCAGGGTTTCGATAGGCATCGTGGGCAAGTATATTGACTCAGGGAACTTCACGCTTAAGGATTCCTACATCTCTGTAGAGGAATCAATAAAGCACGCATGCGCGAAGCTTGGGGTGGGCTGTGGCATTGCCTGGGTAAATGCAAAGAATATTGGTGAGGCGGAACTTTCTGGGGTTTCCGGGCTCATCGTTCCGGGGGGATTTGGCTCTGCTGGGGTGGAGGGAAAAATTCAGGCGATAAGGCAGGCCCGTGAAAGCAAACTGCCTTTCCTGGGGCTTTGTTTTGGCCTTCAGATGGCCGTGGTGGAATATGCAAGAAATGCCTGCGGGCTTGTGGGGGCTAACTCAACTGAAATAGACCCGGCCACGAAGTATCCCGTTGTGGATATTCTCCCTGAACAAAAGGGAGTGAAAGACAAGGGGGCGACAATGCGACTTGGAAGCCACCCGGCGGTTCTGAAGAATGGGACTAGGGTTTATGAATCTTACCTGGCTGCGGGTCTTTTGTCCTCTAAGGGGGTGGCATACGAAAGGCACAGGCACCGCTATGAGGTTAACCCTGCTTTTCACAAACTACTTCAGGATAAGGGACTCGTTTTTTCGGGGGTGTCTCCAGACAGAAAGCTTGTTGAGTTTATTGAGCTTCCAGGCCACCCATACTTTGTTGCTACCCAGGCGCATCCAGAGTTTAAGTCAAACCTTCTTCATCCTGCCCCTCTTTTTCTGGGCTTCGTGAAGGCCTGCCTTTAGAGAGGTTTAATCTTCCGGGCGATAATCTCCAGCTTTCCTTCATATTTGCTTACTTCGCCTACAACCTGAACCAGGTCTCCGGGATTTGCATTGGCATTGCCCGCTTTGAACAAAACCACATCAATTTCGCACTCCTGATCCTCTAGCCGGATAAATAGCGTTGAAGTATTCGAAAGCCGTGCGGATCGTACCAAACCCTCGGTTTTTATAACCTGCCCTATTCTTGAGTCATTTACTGATGAGAGGGGGACGCTTTCCGGCTCTATGTAGAGAACTGAAGCATAAATGCCAACAAGGCCAATGACTATTGCAAAAAGGGAATATTTTAAAATAGCCCTCTCGGGAGACATAATATAAGTTAAACAATCTTGAAAAAAGAGAAAATCGAGAAAAACAAAACTATTTCTTCAATGGAATTTCTATTGTGGATACGTTGATTTTTCCACCTTCCTTTGCTTCAACTTCGTCGGTTCCTATCTTGATTTCGCCAATCTTGACGTCCTTTGCAAACTTGTTTTTCGCGATCTGTGCAACGTCTACTGCTTTGCTGATAACCTTTCCTCGTGCCTTGATAGTCACTTCGCCGCTGTTTGAAAGTTGAGTTACGATTGCTAGGACGTAACTCATCAAAGGTTTCTGTCCTACTAACACTACGTTTTCCTTTAGTTCTGCCATATTGCTTCATATTGGGCAATGCCCAAGCTGTCTATAGTACGATATAGTACGATAGCTGCTACTATATTAATATCTCCGCGATTATTAAATAAAAAATTTAGAGGCATCTTTATAAAATCACGATTGTGTGGCTTTTGTATTTCCCATCTTTATTTTAGGGATATTATGCATCCAGCAGTTTCGGCGACCCTTATCATGGCTTTTTCGATATCCATTGTAGGGCTTGTTCTTTCCTTTGGGCTACCCCTTATTGAGGACAAGACAAATGGGCTGGATATAGAAGGGGGAAAGTCGGCCGTAAACCATCTTTCGGAGGTAATGCTTGACCTGTCAGATGACCCAATAGGCACATCAAGAGAAGTGGACTTGGCATTCTCCAAAGGCCATATTGTGCTTTCAGGAAGTGAACTTTGCTTTATCCTGGGGGAGGAGCGGTATTGCCGGACCTTTTCAGGACTGAATTTTGGCGAGTTAGATATCCCTTCCGGACAGCGGCGCGTAAACCTGGAGAAAGTTTCTTCACGTGAAATTCATGTGACATTGGAATAAGCCCTTTAGCCCTATTTGGTGAGCTTTTCAAGTTCACATAGGTTCTTAAGCAGGTAGTCTGGCTTGAGTTCCCGGGCTTTTTTTTCGCAGAGAACTCCTGTGGTGATAATTCCTATCCGGATATGGGCCTTTCTTGCCGCTTCAAAGTCCATCGGGGAATCGGCAATGTATATTGCTTCGTCAGGGCATATGCCAAGCTGGCTTAAAACCTTGTTTAGCATATCCGGGCTTGGCTTTCCATTTTTTACATCCTGGGAGCAAACACAGGCATCGACGTACTTTAGAAGGCCAAACTTTTCAAGGAAATAGCGCATGAGATGGCGGTTATTGCCTGTGGCGATTGCAATCTTGTACCCTTTCTCCTTAATCTCTGCCAGGGTCTTTTCTGCATCAGGAAATGGCCTAAAGGACTCTATGTGCTCTTTTTGGTGGTGCAGGAAGAATTCTGTTGCCGGCCTTGCCTTGCCGTTAGGGACAGTCATTCTCATTATTTCCGGCGCTCCCCTTCCAAAAATGCTCAATAGATGGTCTCTTGGAACACTTATCTGGTACTTTTCAAAGGTCCTTTCAAACAGGTCTGCCCACTGGTTTACAGAGTCTATAAGCGTTCCGTCCATGTCGAATATGAACAGCTTAATCATAAAAGACCTAGAACTTTAATTAAAGCCCGTTGCCCAATTTACCTCCCGCAAGTGGTTTTGGGGGAAATTACCTGATTTTTTCAATTACTACGTGCCTTTTTGTCTTTGTAATGGGCTTGCATTCGGCAATCCTTATTTCATCTCCTTTGCTGAGCTTGAGGCATTTTGGCATATGCGCTATTATCTTTCTCCTCCTTCGCTCGTACCTCTCGTACTTTGGTACGTAATAGAGGTATCTCTTTTCAATTACGACAGTGTCTTTTGCCTTAAGGGAAACCACCTCTCCAGTATAGGTTTTCCCCCTAATCTTGAGGTTTCCGTGGAAAGGGCACTCTTCGCTGTTGCAGCTTTCCTTTGGTTCCTCTACGTCAAGCCCGATATTTCTTGCCATAAATTAAAAAGTAAAAGATTAATTCTCCTCTATACTTACAATTTTGCCGTCAACTATCATTTCCCAGGGGAATATACCATCTTTTTCGGCTGATTTTGTCGGCATCGAGCTTACGCCGCCATGGCTATCAATTTCAACGATAAACTCCTTGCTGCACTTCTCATTTTTGCAGATGTGGAGATTTTTGTTGCTTTTTCTTACATTGAACTTTTTGTCCTTTCTATAAGCCATATCAATCTCGCTTTCATGCTGAGTCTTACAAAATGGGCATGCCACCTTGTACTTAACCTTCACCATTATATACTATAGAAATATATAAAAAATATACCAACAAAAAGTAGAATAAGGACATGCTTTATTCCTGCCTTAAATGAGTCTTCGACGATCCTTCCAATAGCAAGGCCAGAGATAACCGCCTCAATGATAATAAGGTGTGTGAACAGCGTCCTGTAAAATTCAAGGTTAAATTCGCCAAAGGAGGGGATGAAAGACCTGAAGAGGAGAAGTATTGTTGCAAGCATCACAAAAAATATGAGGTAAAAGGAAATGAGCTGGGGGAAGAGGGCTGCAGACCGTTCACGCTCAATCTCCCGAGTAAGGGCTATGTGGGAATATATCTCGTTCATGCTTTTTCCAATATTGGGGCTGAATTCAGAGGCCTTATCGACCAGGTTTATCATGCGTGAGATAAAGGGATCGTTTATTTTTTTGGAAAGCTTTTTAAGGGCGACAGGGAAAGGAATCCCCCATTCTATTTGGAGGCACAGGTTTCTTATTTCAGGCGTCAGAGAGCCATAGTTTGCATATTTGCTGTGCTTTACTGCTTTTACCAGGGTCATGCCCGACGCGCAGTTATTGTACACTTCCTGGAAGAAGCGTGGGAAGTTTTCGATAAGGTCACGCTTTTTTTGTTGCCTGTGCCCGTAAAGAGACAAGAGGAGAATGATTATAAACCCTAGAAGCAGGAAATGGATTGCAGTCATAGTTTAACCAGCCCCAGCAGGGCGAGATATATAATTCCAAGCAGAGGCAGCGCTCCATCGACAATCAGGGTCATAAGGTGATGGATTTCCAGTCCCAGAAAGGTGGGCTCCATAAGTGAGAACACAACCAGAATGATGGTCAGGCACAGGGGGGCTATAAGGAGCGCAACAAGATAGAAATCAGCAAGAAGGGACATTACTGCCGTGTGCTTTTTTCCTCTTTCCCGGTATACCTCTAGCTCCTTTTTTCCTTCTTCAACAAGGTACTTGCTTATGTCGCTTCCAGACATTACTGTCGCCGTTAGCCCATCGAGGAATTTTTTGAATTTTTCAGAAGAGGTTCGGTTTGCCACTTCTTTTAGCGAGGACACGGCGTCCTTTCCCATAAGAGAAATATATTTGTGGGCGCGCCCAAACTCTTTTGAGAACTCTCCAAACTCCTTCTCTTTTGAAGCGCAGTATATTATTTTTTGAAGTGGGACGCCACTTCTTGAAACTATGCTTAAATAGGGGATTCCAAAAACCATATTCCGTTCAAGGTCTTCTTTTTGCCGCTGGTACTTTGCGAAAGGGTAGAGGTAGAATACCGTTGCAATAAATGAGGTCAGGGTCAGTGTGAGGATGCCTGCGGAAGCTATTGATGCCGTAAAGCTCAGGCCCCAGAACAAAAGAAACAGATATAAAAAGAAGACCAGAAAGAGATTAAGGGAAAGAAAGCAGTAAAAGAACAGCTGCCCTACGTAGGTTTCGTATATTATTGGAAGGTTTGATTTCTCTGTCAGTTCCTTGAGAGACGCAAGCTGCCTTCCGAAGAAACGGCTTCCGGTTTTTCCAAAAAATCTTATTAGCGCTGGGTACATAGTCCAAGGGCTTTGTATATCCTGTGGATTGCGGACAGGTTAGTCAGGAACGCAAGAAGAATTATTATGTATAGGAGGTAAATTGGGTTAAGGTTAATCAAAATAATGCCCGCTATCAAGGCAAGAGTCCTCTCAGGCCTTTCAAGGAGCCCTCCGGAAAATGATTTGCCTGTCTTTTCAGAGTATGCCGCTTTTGAGTAAGTGGTCATAAGCGACCCGAAAACACAAAGAGCGATCCATATCTCCGGTGCCAGGACCAGGGTTGGGAGGGGCAGGAAGAGGAATGACAGGAATATTATGAACTCCACATATCTGTCTGCAATAGTGTCTAGGTAGGCGCCGTATGGCCCTGCCCGTTTCGTTTCTCTTGCCAGATGCCCGTCAAGGGCGTCAGAAGCAATAGAAAGAATCACCAGGAAAAGTGCTGCAATGTATTTCCCGGAAAGCATGGCATAGAAGTAGCCAGCCGCAAGAAGCAGGGAGAGAAGCGTGAGCTGGTTTGGGGAGATTCCAGTTCTCTTTAGCGGCTTTATCGCCCAATCCAGAATTCCCCCAAATTTTTTCTTTGAGGAAGATAGCATAATTACTGTAAGAATAATACCTCTATAGGCAAATAGAAGGTTTTAACAAGCTATATTGATTATGTGCTGATTATAACAACTCGGAGAACCTATTTTTCTATATCTTGGCTTATTTTTTCAGAAATATATTTTGCTCCTCCGGAGAACCCTATAAGTTTTTGTGGGCTATATAAAGAATGGATCTTATAAAGGTCAGGAAAAGGACCGGAAGAATTGTTCCATTTAATAAGAATAAAATAATCGAGGCAATTACTCGGGCGTTTTCTTCAGTGGAGCGCGACGAACCGGCAAGAGTGCAGAAAATTGCCGATAGCGTCCTTACAGAGCTTAAGAAAAAATATGATGGTGGGGTCATTACTGTTGAGCAGGTTCAGGATGTTGTGGAGCAGGTTTTAATAAAAAACAATCTCGCTGATGTTGCTAAGTCCTATATAATATACAGGCAAAAGCACAAAGAGCTTAGGGAAATAAAATCCCTGATGGGGGACGTGGACGATGACCTGAAGCTTCCTCTTAATTCCTTCAAGGTTCTCAAGGCAAGGTATCTTCAAAAAGATGAAGAGGGTAAAATTGTCGAGACTCCAAGACAGTTATTCACAAGGGTTGCCCGCAACATTGCAGAACAGGACAGGAGATACGGTTCTGACGAAGACGAAATCAAGGCAACGGCTAGAAAATTCTTCAAGATGATGACCACGCTTGAGTTTATGCCTAACAGCCCTACATTGTTTAATGCCGGAACCGACAAGGGCTTGTCTCTTTCTGCCTGTTTTGTCCTTCCTGTTGGGGACTCGATGGAGGATATTTTCGATGCCGTAAAATATATGGCGCTTGTTCAGAAATCTGGCGGAGGCACCGGATTTTCATTCAGCCGGCTGCGGCCAAAGGGCTATCCTGTAAGGTCTACCCGAGGGGTTGCCTCAGGCCCTCTTTCGTTTATGAAGGTGTTTAATGTCGCAACAGATGTGATTAAGCAAGGGGGAAAGAGGCGCGGCGCCAATATGGGTGTCATGAGGGTTGACCATCCAGACATTATAGACTTTATTTCCTGTAAGGAGAAGGATACGGAAATGACAAACTTCAACCTGTCTGTTGGAATGACTGATGAATTCATGAGTGCGGCCGAGGTTGGTGGAAACTACCCCTTGCGCGACCCCAAAACCCGTGAAGTCGTAGGTCACCTGAGTGCCAGAAAGGTCTTCTCGCTTATATCTACTTTTGCCTGGAAAAATGGAGACCCGGGGCTGATATTCCTGGATGAGATTAATCGCAAGAACCCCACCCCCGAAGTAGGTGAAATCGAAGCGACAAACCCTTGTGGAGAACAGCCGCTTTTGCCTTATGAGTCCTGCAACCTGGGGGCTATAAACCTGTCCAAGATGCTAAAGGAAACTGAAATCGGCTATGAAATGGACTGGAAGACGTTGAGGTCAACAGTTCGTGACGCAATTCATTTCCTTGATAATGTAATTGATGCCAATAACTACCCCATACCCCAGATAGAGAAGGCCTCAAGGGCAAACCGCAAGGTGGGTCTGGGCGTAATGGGATTTGCCGATGCTCTTATCCTTTTGGGAATCCCTTACAACAGCCCTGAAGCCGAGCAATTTGCCGATAAAGTAATGGGCTTTATCGAAGATAATGCGCGCGAGATGTCCATAGAGCTTGGGCGGGTCAGGGGAAACTTTCCGAATTTCAAAAAATCTATATGGAAGGATAAATTCCCAACTATGAGAAACGCGGCCTGCACGACAGTTGCGCCAACAGGCACAACAGGAATAATTGCCTGCGCTTCATCAGGCATAGAGCCGCTTTTTGCGATTTCGTACCTTCGGAAGGTGGGAAATACCCTTGGAGAGGACTTAGTGGAGACAAATCCCTTATTTGAGCAGGTCCTTAGAAAGAGAGGTATTTACAGTGAGGACCTCATGAGAAAAGTCGCTGGAAGGGAGTCCATACAGGATGTGCAGGATCTGCCTGAAGACATAAGGCGTGTTTTTGTTTCAGCCCACGATATTTCGCCCGAGTGGCACCTTAAGATACAGGCAGCGGTTCAGAAGCACATTGATAGCGCCGTAAGCAAGACCATAAATCTTCCAAACTGGGCGACAATTCAGGAGATAGAGGACATCTACATAAGGGCCTGGAAGATGGGCTGCAAGGGAATAACCGTTTACAGGAATAACAGCCGAAGCGAGCAGGTTCTTAATTTTTATGATTCTTCCAAAAAGCCACAGGCCTCCAATCGGGAGCCGCAGCAAAACCCGAACTGCAATGGAGGTGAGATGAAGCCGGAAACCGATGACCCAAACAAGTGCCCCAACTGCGGGTCCATTATGGTAAGGGAGGAGGGTTGCAGAAACTGCAAGGGCTGCGGATACTCTGTTTGTGGCGGATAGATTTACCCCGGATTAGCTACCTTTTGTCAGATAGATTATGGACTCCTCTAAAAAAGCATATGGTTATTTGCTTCTGGCAGTAGTGGTCTGGTCAACCAATCCAGCTGTTGCAAAATTGGCTTTGGCTGAATTGGATAATTTTCAGGTTCTATTCTACATGTGCATTTTTGCAATAATTTCTTTATTCACAGTTAATCTGTTACAGGGAAAACTTGGTCTTCTTTTAGAGTATTCTCCAGGAGATTATCTTAAGATGTTTGTTTTGGGAATGTTGGGCATTTTCTTATACCATGCGTTTTTGCTTGGAGGTTTTGCTTTGGCCCCTGCGGGACAGGTTAACGTAATGAATTATCTTTGGCCCGTATTTGTTATACTATTTTCGATACCCCTACTGAAGGAAAGACTGACCCCCGTAACCCTTCTATCGGTTTCAATTAGCTTTATTGGGGCACTGATCGCCTTTACGGGAGGTAATCTGAGATTTAGCAGTGACTATACCCAAGGATATATTCTTGCCGCCTTGGGCGCTTTATGCTATGGCCTTTTTTCTGTTCTCGGGCAAAAATGGAATTATGAGAACTACTCGGGTATGCTGGTCTATTCTCTTTCCGCTGCAGCACTTATCATACCCATCACCCTTGTTTTTTCCAGCTTCACTGTGCCCCTGGTACTGACCACCTGGCTGGCAGTTGCATTTCTTGGAGGGGTGGTTAATTCACTTGCGGTAGTGTTTTGGTTTAAGGCACTGGAATTGGGGGATACTCACAAGATGGCAAATTTGGTCTATGCTGTTCCTTTCTTAGCCATGATTTGGACTTATCTACTGAATGCCGAGCTATTTTCAGCAGGTTCCATAGTGGGATTGGCTTTAATCGTGATGGGAGTCTTGAT
Source organism: Candidatus Aenigmatarchaeota archaeon (assembly GCA_016932615.1). NCBI lineage: Archaea > Nanobdellati > Candidatus Aenigmatarchaeota > Candidatus Aenigmatarchaeota archaeon. The sequence continues at coordinate 8,407 of JAFGCN010000021.1, read as the reverse complement.
ACGGCTTCGATATAAGTAGTCCTGCTGTTTAGTAGTATTTTAAACAAAATCATATTGTGTGGGGCTAGGCCGGGCTGGTTGGCGCAGCTTGTAACCCGAAATCGTCATTATGCGGGGGTTCGAAAAGCCCTTGAGGAGGCGGCTTACCGGGAGGGCCTTTCGGTTCAACGGAGATGCTTGGCCCTGTCTGGCGGTTGCCTGTGTGAATCCCCCAGGTTCGGAAGGAAGCAAGGGTAAGCATGGACAATTGTGCATGCAGGATTACTGAGCGGAGGAGAACTGGAAGACAAACCCTTTCGGTATCTGCTTTCGATAGGGAAGCGCTCCACACACAAATAAACCTTCTGATGGAAATAAGGAATCTTAATGGGCGCCACCTTGAGGGCAGGTATGAACTTGGCAGGGAGCAGTTTAGGGGGAGAATACTGGTTTACGCGGAGTTTTTTGAAAGATGATTTTAAGAGGCGCGGTATTTAACTTGGGGCTTTTGATAACGGAGAATTGATTGGAGCAATACTTGTTGACATTAACGACAGGCCAAAAACATGGACTTTTTTTTGACGTCCGTGAGGAATTTCGCCATAATGGGGTAGGCCAGGAGCTGATCCGGCATGCTGAGATAAGGTTGCTGAAGGGATACTACTGCATGCTTGTTGATTTTGAGGAGAAAGACAAGCTTGCAGGAAACTTCTGTTTCGCTCATGGGTTCAGGAGGGCTGCAAAAATAAAGGACTGGTTTGTAAAGGGGACGTATGTAATAATTTACGCAAGGGAGCTTCCTGAAAAGAAGTGACTGAATTTAGAATTTTTCTGCCAGCCGGAAGGGATCGCTTGAAACGACAGCATCGGCGAAAAGCTCCATAGTGCCAATGTCTGAGCTTTTGTTGTCAAGCGCTCCCCGGTCAACAATCCGCATTATCCAGTAGTCCAGCGCCTTGAAAACCGCGAGGTTGTAGCTTTGAACTCCAAGTTTCTTGTATTTTTCGATTATCCTGAATATGGCCAGCGCAAGGTCTGTCAGGCGCTTTGATTTCGAGAGTATAAGTATCTCCTTTTCTTTTTTTGGTGTCAGGTAAAATATCAGGCGTTCCTTTTTGGCCTTTTTGCCTAGCCCCAGGGCTTTATGAACTTCAAAAAGGTCTTCAAAGTAATCTCTTCCAAAAATCTCTCTGTAGCCAAGAGCAACTTCCTCCAGGTGGCGTATTTGGCCGTATTTTGTTCTTGAGGCGGTAAGCTGCATATGCCCGTGGACAAGAGATGCCCCGCTTTTCCAGAGGCAGTTCCAGATCAGAAAGTCATTTTTTGCCAAGGGATCAACTGACGCGGCTTTGCCAAACCATTTCTCTGCGACTTCCAGGTAATCGAGAAGCCATTCTTTTTTAAGCTTAAGGGGGTTATGCTCGTTGAAGATAATCACTCCATGGAATTGGTCATACTTTGCAATATTGCTGGAGGTCATGCAATGCTTTCCCCTCAGCCTGCCGAAAGTGTCGGGGGGCGTTTTTTTAGAGGCATTGCAGAAAAGACAACTCTCGTTTTTTTCGATGTCAGGAATAGTCCGGCAGTTTGTATCAAATGGGCGGGATGCCCTAAGTTCATTAAAAAGGGTTCCTTCGCCCGTCAGGCGGTTTTGGAGGTGTACAATTTTTTGGCTTTTCACTTTTTTGACTGAGCCAAATTTCTGTTTTGTCCAGGATTCCATTTCAGAAGGCACTTCAAGATTTCCCGTAGAAACTTCCAAAGCATAAAGTCTATCAAAAAGCTCGCTTTGGCCTTTGGATAGCTTTTTAATAACACCCTGCAGGTTAGCTATGCTTTTTGGTTTTTCCAAAGCCATAATATTCTCTGGAAACCAATTATTCTATCTTTTTTATAATTTTTATAATTGCTTTTGGAGTTGGAGAGAGTTCGAGAAGCGCGTAGGTTTTTCCGGGGGACATTCCCGCTCCTGGAACGACCCCATTTGCGCTTCCAGGGTTTAAAATAAGCTTTTCTCCAAATTTTTCAGCAAATGGCCAGTGAGTGTGCCCAAAAATAAGCACGTCCAGCCCCCTCGATTTTGCAATTTCCTCAAGGGCCTTTATATTCCCCCTTCCAAAGTGGTGCGAATGGGTCACCCCTACATTTTTTCCGTATTTTTCAAAAGATATAAACTCCGGCAGGTCGAGCCGGTCGCAGTTACCTCTTACGGCAACAAGGTTGGAATTTGCTTCCAAAAGCTCTTCAAGGATGCTTTTTTCGGTAAAGTCTCCAGCATATATTATTCCTTCGGCCAATCTTGCCTCCTGCAGAATTTTTTTTGGGATGCTCTTTGCCCTGTCCGGAATGTGTAGGTCGCTTATTATGAGGTAGGCCATTAATAAGGTTTACCTTGACAAATATGCTTTGGGACTATTTGGGGTTCCACATGTTTCGGGTAGTTCTGGACAGGGAAACGGTCCCTCACACCCACATGCAAAATATCTTTCTTTCATAATTGGAGTGTATATGTTAATCCTTCCCGGATAATATCCCTCTTGCGGCAATTATTCCGGTTGCAGCTGCCCCGACAATATTTCCTGAAACTCCGGCGCCATCCCCAGCCACATAAAGACCAGAAAGGCATGTTTCAAGATGGCCGTCTGTTTTTATCTTGGAGGACCTCAGTTTTATCTCCGGGGCGTAGAGAAGGGTGTTCCCAGAATTTATGCCAGGCATTACCCGGTTAAGCCGCTCAAGCCCTTCAATTATGTTTGTAACAACCCGGTGGGGAAACGCCATTGAGATATCTCCAGGAATGACTGCCTTTAGGGAAGGCCGGACATAGCTTTTTTTGATTCTTTCCCAGGTGCTCCTCCTGCCCGACCTGAGGTCAGCAAGACGCTGCAGGATGGGCTTTCCCCCTCCAATTGTGTTGGCAAGCTTTGCGATTGATTTGGCATAAAGTATTGTGTTTTCTACGGGCTCAGTTAGCTGTATCTCTGTTACAAAGGCAAAGTTGCTGTTTGGGCTGTCGTGGCTTGAATTGCTGTGGCCATTAACGCAGACAAAACCTTCATAAGTTTCCATTGCAACCTTTCCGTTTGGGCAGGGGCAAAACGTCCTCATGACGTCGTCGAAGGTGGGGGTTCTCAGCAAAAATACTGCCTCGTACATTTCATCTGAATATTCCTTCATCACCTCTGAAGGAAATTCAACCCTCACTCCCACCTCGACCTTTTCATAGGTATAGCCAAGGCCGTATTTTTTTGCGATGCCTTGCATCCATGAGGCGTTATATCTTCCAGGCGCGAGAATTACATAGTCTCCATAGATTTTCTCTCCGCTGCACACGACGCCTTTGAGCATTCCATTTTCAATGATAAGGTCCTCGACGTAGCAGCCAGTCTTTATCTTCACGCCCTTTTTCCTGAGGGCCTCTTCAAAACTACCTATGACTTTTGGCAGCTTGTCGCTTCCAACATGCCTGATTCGCCTGACAAAAAGGTGTATGCTGTTTTTTTTGCATTTTTCGACAAGGTCCTGCACTTTCTTCATATCTTTTGGATAATATTCCGCATCAACGCCATATTTTGTAAATATTTCGTCAACTTCTTCCATCAGCTTTTCGTATTCTTCGGGGCCGTATATGTCAAGGATTTTTTCGTGGCTTAGGACCGGGGTGTAGTGGAGCTTTCCATCCGAATAAGTTCCGGAGCCGCCCACTCCGCACATGATATTGCACGGCTGGCAGTTCTTACAGCTTTTTTCAGAACTCATCGGGCAGCGCCTTTCCAGGGTGCTTTTGCCCTTGTCTATAAGAATCACCTCGCATTTTCCGGCAAGCTCGTGGGCTGCGAAAAGTCCGGCAGGCCCCGCACCGACAATTATGGCTTTTTTCATATGCGAAATCCACTCACAAATTAGCAGAGTTATTTTATATAGCCCTCAGTTATTCTTAATAATCATACCCATTTATGAAACTTGGCACAGTCATTTCCACCCAGGATTCGCCCAGCACAGGCGAATTTTACTTTGTTGCAGAGGATAAGGACTCAGTAAAAAAGGGGCTTTTTGTTCAGGTTTCCACCAAAGAAGGGCTTTTGATAGCCCGGATAGAGGAGATAATCGTCACGAACCGGTATTTTATGCAGCCGGAAACGATTTCTAACTACTCCATATCCATAGATTCCCACTTTCCGACTGACAAATGGGAATATCTTGTCTGCAAGGCGCACTGCTTAGGTATACTGGGGCAGATTGTAAAGCGCTCCAATTACCCAACTTCTCCCGGGGCAAGCGTTTATCTGGCCAAAGAAGAAAACCTCAAGAAGCTTTTCCGCTTTGCGCCGGACGGGCTTCACTTAGGGGAGCTTATTGGGCACAAGATTGCAGTTAAGCTTAACCTGAACCGCCTTTTTCAAAAGCACCTGGCGATTCTTGCGCTTTCGGGTGCGGGAAAGAGCTATGCAACGGCTGTTCTTGTAGAGGAGCTTTTGAGCCGAAGTGACGACCAGGGAAGGGTTGGAACTCTTGTGATAGACCCGCACGGCGAGTATTCTGCGTTTGCATATGACGAAAAATTCTCCCAGAAAACTAACCTTGTCAGGGGAAAAGATATTCGTATTGGCCTTCCGAAGCTTTCCTCTAATTATCTTGAGCTTTTCCTGCCGGAGTTGAGCTTTGTCCAGAAGAGGGACCTCGTGAGGGTTTTTGAAAAGCTGAAAAAAGGGGAGAATGTGTTTGGCATGCCGGAGCTGATGGCTGCAATAAACGCTGATGAATGCATAAAGCAGGCGACAAAAGATGTTTTGCTGTCAAACCTCGAAGTTCTTAACCGGACTCATCTGTTTGGCTTCTACGATGTGCCTTCGGTTCCAAATCTCGTGTTTCCAGGAAACCTTACCGTTCTTGATGTTTCGGATATGTCCGGCGGCAAAAAAAGGCAGATGGTTGCCTCTTACTTTTTAAGAGAGCTGTTCAACAGGCGGGTCTCAGGTACGGTGCCCCCATTCATAGCGTTTATAGAGGAGGCGCATAACTTTGCCCCGGAAAAGAGCGCACGGACAAACTTTTCAAAGTCTATTGTGGAGACCATAGCAAGAGAGGGCAGAAAGTTTAATGCAATTTTGTGCCTTATCTCGCAAAGGCCGGTCCACCTTTCAACAACCTCCCTTTCGCAGTGCAACACCCACATGTACCTCCGTATAACAAACCCTTACGATAAAAAGCACATTGGGGAAAGCAGCGAAGGCCTTACCCAGGAGCTTTTGAACCAGATTACCACCCTGGAGGTGGGAGAAGCCCTTATTGTCGGGGAGGCATCGCAGTTTCCTCTGTTCGTGAGCATTAGGAAAAAGGAGGTTTGCGACGCAAAGACCGGGAAGTCCCTTGAGGAGGAGTGCAGGGAATATCTCAAGCAGGCCAAAAAGGATAGGGCTGACGTGCTGGACATGATGAAGGAATAGTTGCTTAAATACTGGGTGCGCTGTTTATATGATATGGAGGACAAAAAGAAGCCGGGATGGATTCCAGCGAAGGCAAGCGACCCCTTTTGGGACATTGGAGCGGGGTTTGGAAGGCGATTTCGAAATATCTGGTCGGCAGCAATGCCTGATTTTCCTGTAGACCTCCTGGACGAAGGAGACCACTTTATAGTCAGGTCAGATCTGCCCGGGTTTAATAAGGAGGAGTTGTCTGTAGAGATTGCAGGAAGGAATCTTGTAATAGGCGCCTGCAAAAAGGCGGAAAAAGAAGAGCGTGGCGAGAGGTACTATCTCAGGGAAAGGTCTTCTGGGGAGATGACACGTTCTTTGCTTATCCCCGAGGAGGTTGTCCCAGAAAAGGCAGAGATTAAATTTTCGGAAGGAATGCTCGAAATCAAGATTCCAAAAGTGGAAGGGACCGGCAAAAGGCACAAATTGTTATAGTTTTTATTTTTTAATAACTTTATCTTATTTTTTATATGCGGGAACAATTTAAGTAAAAAATTTTGATTATTTAGTAATTTTGATTTATTTTTTAATGATTGGTTTGGGAGACATAACTGTTTCTTAATGATAATATATAATTCCCTAGGTATATAATCTTATAGAATCAAAAGACGCACCGAATCCGGGAGCCGCCTATGGCGGGGAGATTCACTATATTGAGGAAAAGAAAAAATATGAAAAACATATTTGGAAAAATAGGAGCAATCGCCTTGGGAGCACTTACAACAGGAGCAAGTATAGCACCTGCAATGGCAGCAACCTATGGTTTGGAGGACTACCCAGTTCCTTTCGTCGATAACGGAAACACAAACTTCCTTATCGTCGTTGGTAGCGGGGCAGACCCTGCCGATGTTGCTGGAGCTATAAACATTGCCGTTAGACTAGGTGCTGAACGTGGCGAGGAAGTCACTTGTGGTGGATCCGGAACAGTAATATTGGGTGGTGAAGATAAGGAACTCGCATTGAATGAGGCCCTTAGCACTTTTGGCACCCTGAAAGACAACAAGCTGGCCGGATTCCAGGATGACAAGCTAAGATGGAATAGTAAGGACGTGGACTTCGAGGAGCAGTTGACCGTAACCGGTATCGATATAGTCACCTCAGATTCTGATGAGGATTTGGGAAGTGAGATATACCTTGGTACTGGAAACGCAAACTACCAACAGTTCAGGTACTCTTACGTAATCGATGACGACGACTTCGACTACACACAGGTAAACACAACAACTTCAAAGAAGCTTTTGGTCAAATTCCTTGGAGAGGACTTTGAGATTACCGGAGTTTCTAACGGCACAACCGACTCAATAACTTTCAAGTTTGCTAAGGACTTTGTTCTTGGCGTCGGTGACGAAGAGGCAGTCGAAGGAAGCATGGTGAAGGTTAACTCCATTGGTTCAGCTGCAGCATCCGTTTCCGTCGGAGGTGACACAAAGATTATCTCTGAGGGAGATGAGTATGATTTTGGTGACTTGACGGTAGGCGTCAACTCTATCTTGTATACTGATGATGTCGAGAGCAGACAGGTAGACATTTCCATTGGTTCTGACATCGAGAAGACCGTTTCTGACGGCGATTCGATGGAGACCTTTGGTGAGCCTGAAGAAGAAAACGATGCAGAATGGCTTTGGGTAGTCGAAGCAGACAACTCGGATACAAGCAAGTTGACAATCGGCGCCAAGTACAACCAGAAGTTGCTTGACCACAAAGACGACCTTAAGACAATAGGCGAATACTTTGCTCTTCCTGAAAACTATGCAAAGGTTTCCATAACCAAGTTTACCACTGAGGACTATCTAGAAATAACCTCTGAGTTTGACAACTACATAGACCTTGATCTGACTGAAGCTGGAGCATCTGATACTACAACTTACACGAGTAAGAGTGGTTTGGTGCTTACTTCAGACGAAAGCGAAACTGGATTCAGAGTAAACGCTAGTGGAGTTATGACCGAGACAGACACGGTTTACTTGTTGGTTAACGGCACCAATGTAATTGGCGCATTTGACAATTCAGACAACAAGAAGCAGATTTTCTACATCGGAAACGGAACCAACTACCAGGTCACCAATGAGCTTCAGGTCTACTACCAGGATACTGCACTCCCTGTCTACTTCAACAATAGTGTTAGCACTATGGCCTTTACTGTAAAGGAAGGCGTTGAGGGAGACATTCTTTGGGATGTGGATCTTAGTGGTGAGCGGCTTGGAGACACTCAGGGACAGGCCGATGCAGCCGAACTTAAAATCGGCGGCACAAATAGAGGCACTGCTGAGGATGATTACAGGACCCACTACGGTCTTATAATCAGGGACCCAGATAGTAACGGTGATAGTGACGAACTTGCGTTCGCTGTTCCAAGCGAGCAGATTAAGGCCACTATCGTTGTAGAAGGTCCACAGACCTCTGTCAGCACAGTAACAGGAAGCACGGTAAAGAAGGCAGTTCCTATAGTAGATGACATCGCCAAGATGGACACTGAAGTAAACGAGGTCGCAAAGCAGACAAAGAACTTGATTCTTGTCGGCGGACCTTGCGTAAACATCCTTACAGCTAACGCACTCGGTTTCAGCGAAACCGTTTGCGGTGAGGAGGCAGCTGCAGTGATTCCAGAGAACGCAGCAATAATCAAGATGGTCAACGGAGCATTCAACCAAGGAAAGGCCGCACTTGTTGTAGCCGGTTGGGATGCAGTGAACACTAGAGCCGCTTGTAGCGTGCTTCAGCAGTACACCGTTTACCCTGACTTGATGGGCGAGGGCGTTGTCGTTGAAGGAACCACCAACCCTGTTCTTAAGGCCCTTGAGTAATCGGGGCTAGCGGCTTAACGGCTGTTTTATTTTTTATTTTCACTTCAATTTTTTAATTATTGCTTCTTAGAATTATCTATCTCTTTCTTAGAATTATCTATCTCTTTCTTAGAATTATCTATCTCTTTCTTAGAATTATCTATCTCTTTC
>JAFGCN010000020.1 GCA_016932615.1 Candidatus Aenigmatarchaeota archaeon | reverse complement strand
GTACTGGATCTGACGAAACCGGGGTAAGGGACCTTATTTTTTCTCGGCTCGATACTTCTGCAGACAAGATAGCGAAAGACGATTTTTGGAAAAAGGTTGATGGGTTGTGCCTGCCAAAATCTTCGGTGGTAGTCTGCGAAACCGAATTGGATTTTGGAAACAAAGGCAAGGATGTAGTAATAAGGGGAGAGTCAGAACTGGAGATATGGCTCCCAAAAAGAAACACGATTGTGTCAAGAGTATTCCCTGATGGCCATGACCTTTCAGTAGAACGGAAGCTTATTCCTTATGTGAAATACCCCGGGCACCTATCTGCGGGAGATAAGTACTGGGGTGGAGGTACTACTCATCCCGAAAAAGTTTGGGGTCTGTAGATTCATCGAATTAGGCCATACTGGATGTAGAAAAAGCTAGTCTTTTGAAATCCCCCAGATCATTTCAAAATAGTTTTTGAACGCTTTTGCGATGCACTTGTCTTTAATCATAATTACCAGCGGCTCGTCTCCCCAGATTACCTGCACGAGCCGGTCGCCGTATGTGTTGAAGGAAACCGGAGAAAAAAATTCTTCCGGGTAAAACCTGAAAACTGTCCCAGGGTACAGCTTATTGACCTCCTGTGCGTTTTTCCGGACATCCTCCATGTCCGTGAGAAGCAGCCGCCCGTTTATCCGCTCTGCTCTTTTTTCGAACTTTTTTGAGAACTGGAAGAGCCGATGCTGCATGACGGGAATCATCTGGAGAGTGCTGCCGATGCAGGAAATGTTTTTTCCCACAGCCAGCATATCATTGAAATAGGTTTTCATGCCGGGAATTCCTGCCATGACCTTTACTTCCCGCTCGGTCTTTTTGGAGTCGTAAAATTGCTTTAGCGTTGGAAAAACAGCCTCCAGGTTCTGCTTTTTTCCTTCCCAGATATCGAAAAGTGCCTGGGGGTCAAGGGCGTAAAAGTAGCGCTTGTTTTCCTTTTTAGTTTCTGAGACAAGCCCCTTTTTCTCCAGGGTTGCAAGAGCGCCATAGACATTTGCGCTGTAGGTTTTGACTTTCTTCACAATATCTGTTACAGTAGACTCCCCGAGCTTCAGGAGAGCAAGGTAAACTTTTGTCTCAGTTTCAGTAAGCCCAAACTGCCTCAGTACATATTCCACTTCCATTATAGTATATATAAATAGGTAATTAGTAGTGATTACTGCTAATCATATGTAAGCTTTCCTTGGACAATTACTGCCATGGGACCGAACTTTAGCGTAAGGGAACTTGCAGTATGCGCCCTTTTTGGCGCAATGATTTTTGCTGAGGGGCTTATCCTCGGTACGGCAGTAATATCGCTTACAGGAATTCCCGCGACGGGCTCTCTCCTGAACATGTTTTTTGCGCTAATGCTTATTGTAATCGGCATCAAGTTGGTGCCAAAGTTTGGTGCGGCGACGCTAATTACTGCAATTTTAGGTGTACTCTCCATACCCACGGTGATTAATGGCCCTCCAGGTGTTCAAAAGGTGCTTATAACCTTCCTCTTGGGTTTTTTATTTGATGTCATCGTTTATTTAGGAAGCAGAAGCAACAAGAGCCACATAGTTGCAGCTTCAGTAGGGGCTCCCGGGCTGATTTTAATGGTTTATGTTGAATTGCTTGTCCTTGGCCTTCCTGGCCTTGCCCAGCTTCAGCCGGTTCTGGTTCCGCTGATGCTTGCAAATCTTGTTCTGGGCGCGGCAGGCGCTTACACGGGGCTGTGGGTTTACGAAAAAAAGCTGAAAAGCAGGGCATTTGTAAGCAGAATCAGGTGCTAGGAGTATGGCGACTCAAAACCCTGGTGACTTGGAAGACCCGTTGACAGCACCCTACTTTTCCCCAGAGTTTCTTTTAATGTCTTCTGCTTATCTTGAAGCTTCTCCCTTGGTCGGATTTGCTGCAGGCCTTCTTGCTGAAAACTGGGCTTACGAAACCAACTCAGGCATCTCGCCAGGGCTTGGATTTTTCCTCGGTTTTGCTGCAGGCGCTATTGGGACACTGGTCATAGGATACCTTGCAGAGAAGTATTCGGGCAGCGAAAAACTATCAAATTCCCCCCTCTATTTTTCGCCCGACAATTTATAAGCTCCACTGGGCTGTTGGGTCTTCTTCTATGGCCCGCGCTTTCTCGACGCCCTCTCCGGACATCTGCCTGCCCCCGCCCTTGCAGGACTTGCAAAGGCCAGTCGAAGCATCCAGGCAGTTTACGCAGACGGTTCTTCCGCAAAGAGAGCAATTATGAACAGTATCAACCTTCCAGCAAATTGAGCACATGCCCTGTTCCTTCATTAACGGATATGGCTTAAATTAATAAGCTTTATTTTTCTGTTCCTGCCGGGTGATTGCTTTTGGATATCATCACACTGGTCTGCTAAGGGAGTAACAGATGGCCGGGGCGCCTTTAGTGTTTTTTGGCTTTGTCGGCTTTTTTCGCTCTTTTGAAAACCCGGACTTTTCGAGCAGCCGCCTTGAAGCAGTATTTCCGCGGCGGACCCGTGCCCAGATTTTTACGAGGGACAATTGCGCAAAACAATAGCTTACCGCAAGCTCCATGGCTTCAGTTCCAAGCCCTCTTCCCCAGTAGGATTCCCCAAGCCAGTACCCGATTTCCGCTTTTCCTGCCTTTTTGTTTATCCCAAATATTGAAAATACCCCTATCACCCGCCCGCTTTTCTTCAGGGTTATGCCAAAATCCTTTCTTTTCCCTTCCTTTGCCTCATCCCTCGACTGTTTGATGTAGTCAAGGGCGGCTTTGGCTGTGTATGGCTGAGGAATTGACGTGAATTTTGCAAGAAGCCGGCCATTTGCCTGCAGCGCTATTTCCCTGGAATCTGCGTTTTTGAGCGGCTGGAGAATCACCCTGCGGCCAGAAATTGCAAGTTTCATAATCTGCTCCCGGCAATAATGCCTTATTTCTTAGCTTCGACAAAAACTCCGTTTATTGTCCCATCCTGCCCAGGCCTGCTTGTGACGCGCACCATGCCCTTTTCAGTCTCAAGAATCGCGCCTTTGGTGATTATTTTGGCTCTGTTGAACCTGAAGTTTGACTTATTTTCAGAAACCTGGACAATTTTAAGCTTTTTCTTGCCTACATTCACGAATTCAGCAATAATTACTGCGGTTTTGTCCTTTCCCCCCCTAACCCTTCGGCTTGAGATGATTTCCTCTCCGATTTTAGGGGCCTTGAAAGTGCCGCCTCTCTGGTATTTTTTCTTCTTGTGGCCCGGCTTTAGCACTCCGCCGGTCTTTTTCCGCTTTGACTTTGAGTTCCAGAAGACCATAATAGAGGTAGATAAATAATTTATTCAATTCAGTGGCTATTCCTGTGGCTTTTTAGGCCATGTGGCGATGGTGTCACCAAAGGTTCCGTCTGGGTTGACCCAGACCCTGCAAAACTCTTCTTTAGGCAGCTTCTTGTTGGGCTCGCTGTGCTTAGGGTTGTTTTCATGGAAGTAGATTGAGCTCTGGTCAAAGCCAGTGAGTATTACCATGTGCCCGTAAGGGTATCGTGGAGTTTTGCTTGGGTAAAGTGCATAATGGCTCAGAAAGCAGATAACCGCGCAGCCCTCATTAAGCAGGGATTCAAGGTTCTTGTTGGACATTTCCTTTTCTAGAAGGACGCCCTCCTTTTCCAGAAGATCGATTGTTTCTATAAATTGGGGGTGAATGATTCTGCATCCTGCTTGTCCCGGCTGTCCGTAAACTCTTCACGCTTCCACCTCTCGAAGGTTTCTTTAAAACTCTCAGTATTTGGGCTTGAAAAATACCTGGTTTTGAGCCCTTTTTTATGCAGAGCGTGGGCAATAAAGAAAGGAAAACTTCCTTCCCGTTGGTGGGTCATTTTTTCAAGCTCCTTCCAGCTAAAATTCTCTTCTGGAAACAGGTATTTCAGTGCACTTCTTAGGCTTGCTTCTCCGCAATGGAGGTCGTCAGGGGACTCGAAAAACGGGATATTTAGCAGTATCATAACCTCTATAAAATTCAAATCAACAAAAGTAAAATAATCAAAAATCTTAGCTTACCAGTCTTCTTCCTCTTCTTCCTCTTCTTCGTCGGCTTCCTCGTCGAAGCTGTCTTCTTCTTCTGTGTCCTCTTCGTCGGTTAAGTCTTCGTCTTCATCCATTTTGTACTTGAACAAGCTCATTTTTTAATAAACTTTAATTATTTATAAACCTTCAAACACGGGTTTTAGAAGCTTACTTGCACTAATTTCGGCGCTTTTTTGGAAAATTATAGGGGATTTGCCTTGGTTGGCTTTGAAATGAATGTGCCGATTAGAATGCTGCCAAAGAGCTTTGCCGGGCTTTTTTGCCGAAAATGTTGTTTAGCTGGTTTTGCATCATGTTAAGCTGGTTTATCGTGTAGGAGTCCATGTTGAAGTCCTCTGCAATCTTCTTTGATGCTTCAAGGTACTTAACTATCGTGCCTTCGGAGACGGTCAGGACAAGAGGGCCATTGCAGCGAGGGCATTTTCCTGCAAGTGGCGGGCGCCTTATGACATTGTTGCAGGAAGTGCATCTGAAGGTCTGGCTGAAAAACGTCCTGAAGTTGCCTTTGATGTCCTTTATGAAGTGGCTTGAAAGAATTTTTTGCGCGACGAATCTCTCGTCCACACACTTCAGCTTTTTTGCCAGGTCGAGCTGGCGGTTGATTTTTTCGACCATGTCTTCTGCAGTCTTGTAGGTCGTCAGGTGCACCGCAAGGTTTATGCTGGTGTTTTCGGTCGTGTAGCCAAGCCCCGAGTAGCAGGTGTCTTTTCCAAGCCGGGCGTTTACCTGCTCGATTTTTACTCCCGTCTCCCAGGGGAAGAGCCGCTCGCGAGTTTTCTGGTAAAACTCTTTAGGGTAGCGAAAGGCAATGTCCATGTCATAAACCTCGTCATCGACCTCACCCAGGTTCAGGATAGTGGAGATGGTGAGTGGGGCGTCGGAAATCGAGCCCCTCCTTTCGGAAATGTACTCCTTTGAGAAATTGAGTAGGCAGTCCATCATGAGAATTACCCCGTTTTCCTCACCGTCGCAGTCACGCCTGGTTGCCGCGAAAAGGTAGGGGTGGGCGTAGTGGCAGCGGTTGTCCGTAAAGCCTATAAGGCGGCAGACGACAGGGGCAATAGTGTGGGGGGCGATGTCAAGGAAAAGCTGGCCCACAAGATCATCAGGAGTCTTTGCATTGTAAAACGCAGGAAGCCCGTAAAACTTCACCAGGAGGTCATCTATAAATTTCGAGACTGACAGGAAGTAGTCGGCTGCGCTTTCCTCGCCGTATTTTGAAAGAAGCAGGTCCTGGGGGAACATCTCAATCACCTGGTTTTCGTCTGTAAGTTCCTGCCCGTGAACATCGTGAGTATAGCCCAGTTCTTTCAGTTTCTCGATACTTGTGCCGGTTTCCCTTGGCTTGAAGTGGGTAATCGGCGCGTTTACCATGTCGAACCTTATCGTTCCGTCCCTGAAGACATAGAGCCCGTGCTTTGCCCTGAGGATTCCTTTCTCGATTGGCTCGGGGACTTTTCTTTTTGACACGACGCCCTTTACGCCCTTAATCATCTCGAGGCGCGGCTCCTGGAGCCGCTGGTAGGCCTCGTTCAGGAGCCCCCGGACATAAATCTGCTTTTTCTGCTGGGTCGGAGCTTTCAGGTGCCTGCCGCACCGAAGGCAGTAGGGGAAAACTGAAGCGCCGTGCTCCGGGCAGACAAATTCGCTTAGCTCAGTTATAAGGTTTTCGACATCAACGAGGTTTCTCATCCGGCCTCCCTTCTCCCCGACGGGGAAAAGAATCTGGGGCGAGCCCTTCATCTTTCGAAGCATCGACTTTTCAGGCCGGCCCATCCTTGCCCCGACGTACTTGGTGGCTTTTTCCATTATCTTGAACTGAGAGTATTTGTCCAAAAGCGCGTAGCCGGAGAGCTCTTCTTTTTCTACTTCTTCCGGCATTACACCTTCAAAGGTCTTTATCAGGGGCGTGGCATCCTCGATGACCACATAAAGCTTGTCAAGGGACAGCTTGTGTGGGATAATTGCTTTCTCCAGAAGCAATTTTCCTTCATTGTTTTTAAGCACCAGCCGACCGTCCTTTTTTTCGCCAGACTGAAGGTATCTTGCAAGCCCTGCCATCTCGCCAGCGCTTATCCCGTCATAGAACTGCAGGTACTTTGGGTGGAGTGGAATGCCTTTTTCCGCCAGAGCTATTGCTGTTTTTGCGTCGATTGTTTTTGGGTCCTTTAGGAGCGCATCCAATTTTTCCTTTCCTATCGCGTCTTCAGCCGCTTCTTTTGCATCCTCCAGGTCGTACTTCCAGACCTCTTCCACATAGGGTGTTGGTATCAGCTTCTCTCCATTCTCAACGAAGTCGCCGTATGTAACAAGCATGTCGCCGACGAAGAGAATCTTGTCTATATCCTTGTAAGCGGCTTTTGCTTCCTCAAGCGTATGCAGCTGCACTACGTCCCCGTTTTTCATCTTTGCAATCGGCGGCTCTATATAGTCGCAGACTGATACAGTGCAGCCCTTGCCGGGAACTTCTATTTTCATCTGGGAGGCAACTGCAGGGAACGAGTCCAGGACTGCCTGTGTTGCGGGGTGAAAGCCAAAGCATCCGGAGCCCATTGCCCTTGACCTTCCGTAGCGAAGGCGAAACCCGCCCTTTCTGTCGGGCATAGCGTAAACCGGCCTTCCGGCAGGCACCTCCTCAAGGAATTTGTAAACCTTTCCTCCGGACCCCCCGTCGGCCTTTTTGCCTTTCTTGATTTTTATGAACTCCTCAAGCCACGACCAGGTTTCGACAAGCCCCATCTTCTCGCCATATTTTTTGAGCTTCTTGTTGAGTTTTTCTGCCTTCAGAGGGAGGCCGTCAAGATATACCAGGCACATCCCGCCGCGGATTCTTGTCGTTTCCGCCCTTTCGCAGTCCTTATGGCGGGAAACTTCCCTCTGCTCGGTTGCTTCTCCGGTCAGGCAGATTGGCACGTGGGAAACAAGGAAATTTACTTCTTCTTCAGACGGCTTGTACTGCTTTCTTGTAACGTACGTCAGGTAGTCGTTAAGCTCTGTGTAGTACCGCTCCATTTCCTCTTTGGTTGCCTTGTATATGGAAAGCCCAAGGGCGCGCCTTATGTGGTCTGCAAGAAAGAGCGTGAAGACCTGGGCGGTTCCGCCGGCAGTCCTTATGGGTCCGGCATAGTAAACATAAAGGAACTTGTCCTTTGGGTCGATTTTTACGTTTGTTATTCCCTCAAGCGGGGCGCCGACTACCCCCTTGGTGTTGAAGGCGCAGCCGAAGCGAAGGCCTGCCGCAACCGCAGTTTCCCGGTCCTTGAATTTGAAGAACTTTTCAAGGGCGATCTCCTTTGAAATCTCAAGAGCCGCAGGGTCAGAGCCGATTCCGTACTCCTTCTCAAGCTCGTCAAGCCGGGCAAGAATCTTTTCCCGGTTTTCCTTTTCGGCAAACTGGGGGTACATGGTTGAGAGGATTTCGATGCACCGGTTGTTCTTGTCGGCGGCTGGCATGCACTCTACACGGGTTTCCACATCCTTTCCCCTGCTTCGCGCCTCGTTTGCCACCTCATAATGGCGGTCGATTTGAGATCCGAGCTTCTGGAAGTACTCCTGAGCGTCCATAATATAATAACTATACCCAAATTTGTCCTGATGTTTTT
>JAFGCN010000019.1 GCA_016932615.1 Candidatus Aenigmatarchaeota archaeon | reverse complement strand
AATATGGGATTTTATATATATTATTTTAAGGAGTAATACTTAGTATTACTCTTTGTTTATATAGCCCTCGTTGCAATCAAATTATGGATTTAAGCAAGCTTGATAAGGGGGTATTTCTGGTCAACGTGCAGGGAATAGTGTATAACCCGGTTTCCAGGAAGATACTTATCGGCAGGAGGGCAAAAGACCCATACATTGAGAAGCTCACCTGGACGTTTCCCGGCGGCAGGGCCGGCTACGGACCAGACCTCGAGGATTCCCTGAGGGAGCAGATAAGGAAGAAAACAGGGCTTGATGTGGTTGTGCGGGAAGTGATTTTTGCCAAGACTTACCCGGAGGAGCGAAAGATTCTTTCGATTTACTACCTTTGCGAGCCGGTGGAGGCGGCAGGGCCTGTTCTTGGCGGGCTTAAAGTGGGAGAGGGATTTACTGAACTTAGGTGGGTAAAGCCGACGGAAGTGGCCCAGTATTTTACGACCTCGCTTCACAGGACTCTTTTTGACTACCTTGAAACCCTGTGCTAAGGGTTCATAAAATTTAGGTATGGTTATGGCAGAAGGGCTTTCAGACCGGCTTCGGGGCATAATGGGGAAAATTTCCTCCATGGTTGCCCTTTCAGACTCGGAAGTCGAGGAAATAATCAAGGAACTCCAGAGAGCGCTCCTTCAGGCGGACGTTGACGTGGATATTGTTTTCGAGCTGTCTGAGGCGATAAGGCAGAAGTCCAAAAAGAAGCCGGAGGCGGGCGTTTCCAAGAGGGAATATGTCACAAAGCTTATCTATGACGAGCTTGTTTCCATCCTTGGCGAGGGGTCCGGCGCAAAGAAAGGGCCTGACTTATTGCTTGAGCCCCACCGGCTTATGCTTCTTGGGCTTTTCGGCTCCGGAAAGACCACAACAACCGGAAAGCTTGCCTACTTTTACAAGTCAAGGGGGCTGAAAGTTGTGGTTGTGGGCTGCGACTTTTCAAGGCCCGCGGCATACGAGCAGCTGGCTCAGGTGGCCGAAAGGGTAAATGTGCCGATAATAAACGGCAAAAAACCCGAGGTGGCCAAAAAAGAGCTTGAAAAATACAAGGATCACGTTGTAATTATTGACAGCGCAGGGAGAGACGCCCTGGACGGAGAGATGATTGACGAAATCAAGAAGCTTGACAAAGTATTCGCGCCACAGGAGAAGTTTCTTGTAATCCCTGCGGAGCTTGGGCAGGAGTCGAAAAGGCAGGCAGAGGAGTTCAAGAAGAATTTGAAGGTGACTGGAGTGATTGTAACCAGAATGGACTCGACTGCAAAGGGCGGAGCGACACTAGCCGCCTGTAAGGTGGTCGGGGCGAAGGTAAAGTTTTTGGCGGTCGGGGAGAAGCCAACAGACATCGAAACTTATGTGCCTGAAAGGTTTGTTTCCCGGCTCCTTGGCTTTGGAGACCTCCAGACGCTTCTTGAAAAGTTCAAGGGCCAGGAGGCGCAGGCAGAAAAGCTCGAGAAGGGCGAAGTCGACCTGAACCTCTTTTACGACCAGATTAACGCGATGCAAAAGCAGGGCTCCATCAAGAAGCTGATGGACATGATTCCCGGAATGGGCGGAATGAAGCTCCCGGGTGAGGTTTTCGACGTCGGTGAAGTCAAGATGAAGAAATGGAAGTACGCAATCGAGTCGATGACGCCTAAAGAGCGGGAAAACCCGGAAATCATCAAGAGTTCACGCGTCGAAAGAATCTCAAAGGGCTCAGGCGTCTCAGTCCAGGACATTAATGAGCTCCTGAGCAACTTTCGGAAGATGAAAAAGATGATGAAGCAATTAACTCCCGGCAAGATGAAGAGTTTTAGAGGAATGGGGGACCTGGGGAAGCTGTTTGGAAGGTAAAATGGGCATTATATAGCCCGCAACTATAATTATGGAAGAAATGGATTCTTCCCGGTTTTTCAGGGTTTACGACAATATACCAATAACCGCCCGAAAGGAGCTTGTTTTGATTGTGGACGATAAGCCGGTAAGCTGGGACATAGCCTATATTGAGATTGAGGCAAAAACTCCGCTTGGAGCCAAGATATTTAAGAAATTGGTAGAATTAGATTTTATATGATTATGGAAGAAAAACCTTCAGAGGACATAAAGAAACTGGTTGTTGCGAGACTACAAAGGATGCCTCCAAATTACAAGCTCGCAATAGGCGGCGGGAAGATTTACACAAGAGAGGATATAATAGCCTGCGTAAACAAGGATACGGTTTTTGGAAAGAGAATTGTTAAAATGCAACTGGATTATCTTAGATCTTTTAAGAGGAAGGTCGAGGCTCATGAGTAAGACGGTATTTATAACTCAGCCAGACCATGATATGGTAACAAGTTACCTTTTTGAATACAGCAAAGCATATGTTAAGTTTGCCGAAAGCCGTAATTTTAAGGTTATAGCATTTGGTGAGGACAAGTGCAACAGGGAAGCTGTCGAAAGCTTAATTATTAAGCAAAATCCGGACTTTGCGGTTTTCAACGGGCACGGCTTGGAGGAGGCAATTTGCGGCAAAAAGTCTGACTCAGAAAGTTCTGCGCCCTCTATTGAGATTGAGGATGGGCAAAAGGATGAGATAATAGTTGACTTGGACAACAAAAATATCCTTGGCTCTAAAATCACTTACTCAGTTGCCTGCGCTTCGGCAAAGAAGTTGGGCTTAGAAGTTGCTGAAATAAGCCCCAAAACAGCATTTGTCGGTTACGATGAGGATTTTATCTTCCTGATGGACACGGCTCACATGTGCCGCCCCGGTACTGATCCAATAGCTAAGGCATTTCTTGAGCCATCAAACCAGGTTGTCCTCTCGATTCTTAAGGGTGATACGGCAGAAGAAGCATATATGAAGTCCCAAGGATGCTTTCAGGCATGGATTGATTACTTCCAAAGCGAAAAGGCAGCACTTCACGACTCTATAAGCATTTCCTGGCTTCTTCTGGCAAATAAGAAATGCCAGAGGATTCACGGGAACAAAAAGGCAAGCCTGGCCTAGTTGTTCTTAATCCCACCATAACCCTTTTCACTACAACGCAAACATTTAAGACCCCCCTAGATTAGTCCAAATGAATCCGAGTGTCTGTAACGTGCTTTTCCCTGAACGGAAAGCTTTTTTCAAATTCCTCTAAATCTTTAGCTTCGACCTCGAAAACCGAATCTGCAAAAAAACGCCCTTCAATTCCTTTCAGGCTTCCTTCAACAAGCTCAAGCGCCATGAAGGCGTCAAAGTTTTTGCCGTCAGGCGTCGTGATGTGATAACTTTCGGCATTTTTGAAGCCAAAGCGGGAATAGTACTCGGGGCTCCCAAATAGGATTACTCCCCTGAAGCCAAGAGTTTTGGCTTTTGAAAGAGACTGCCGGATAAGTTTTGAGCCGATTCCTTTTTTCTGCATTTCAGGCGCGACGCAAAAAGGCCCAAGGCAGAGTACTTCGTGCTCGCTTTTGTCTTCGCCGATTACTTTTGCCTTTGAGTAGACGATGTTTCCGATGATTTTGCCGTTTAGGACAGCGACAAAGTCAAGCCCCCTTACAAAAGTAGGGGATTTTCTTAGGTTGTGGAGGACAAGATGCTCGTCGCATCCGGGCTTATACACGTCCCAAAAGGCGTCCCGGGTAAGCTCTTCAGTTTCCCTGAAATCTTTTGGGTTTTCAAGGCGAATTTGTATATTCAGACCACCATGTAAAAAGGAATAGTGTAGATGCAATATTCTTTGATTCAGTATCTTCCCTTTAGTATAGTAAGCTTCTACTTCTTTGTGTGTTACTCTGTCCTCGATAAGACGATGTACCACTTTTCCTCTATATGCTTCAAAATCTTTTAGTTCTTTTAGCAAACGACCTCTTTCTTTTTCGTTAATAAGACCCCAACGGACGAGTTCAATCAGGGCTTGCTTGAAGTCATTTGTGACAGAAGAAGTGACTTGGATTGTGGTTAGTACCTTCCAGGGTATGGCTCTTTCTTGTTCTGAGGGATTCAAACTAGCTATAGCCTTCAATTCTTGTTTGGAAATTCTGTTGTGCTTAGATTTTTTCGTCTCAAAAGTCTGAAGAAACTCTTTCAGCTTAGCATCATCTTTTTTTGAAAATATGTTGTGGTAGTATATTGCAAATTGCATATTTCTTTCAATCCAATTGGCTAAGATTAAAAATGCCTCTAGTACATGTCCTTCTGATTTTAACTTTTCCATATCCTGCCAACCTAATTTGAGGTCTGACTGTTTCATATAATAAAGTACTTTTGAGTTTTTAGCTCCCGCTATTCCCTTCAAAACCATTTAAGAAATTTAAATGGGGTTTGGCCTGAGTTCCGAACCTCATTCCGAATGGAATGGGGCCCCGTTCTGCAAGCAGAACGAAGGAACCCAGGCCCTTTGAAAGAACCTTCAGGTGTAATGACTTGAGCATCTATTTGCCGCCTAGGATTTAGTGAAGGAGGACTGAATACCTCGCCGAAGCTTGGTACTTACATCCCCTTTCTATCAAACTCGTCTTCTACGAGCTCCTAAGTTGTTCTTTTTTTCAGCTTGGCTTCGTGCTTAGATGCTTTCAGCTCTTATCCAATATGGCGTAGCTACCCGGCGGTGCAATCACAACCGGTACACCAGTGGCCACGGAAGCTTGTTCCTTTCGTACTATAGCCTCCTTACTGTCAGAACATAACACTCCTAGCAGATATAGACCGAACTGGCTCACGCCGTTCTTAACTCAGCTAGCGTCCCTCTTTAAGCAGTAAACCCCTGCACCCTTGGGCGCTTATGCACGCCCAGGAGGAGAGGAGCCAACAACGACGTAGCAACGCGTCCCGTCGATATGGACTCTTGGGGACCACGGCTCCATTATCCCTGGGGTAGCTTTTCTGACGTTACAGGCTACCACTAAAGTAAAGCTGCATATCGCTAACCCATGCTTTCGCACTTGGATACGTTGCTTCTCAGTATCCAATCAAGCCAGCTTTTGCGTTTACACTCTTCCCGAGACTTCTGACCTCGGTGAGCTGACCTTTGGGCACCCCTGATGAATTGTTAGGGGTGTGGCGCCCCACCCAAACTACCCACCAACTGGTGTCCCCCCGGAGGGGTCAGCAGTGAGTTTCGAGCAGGATAGTGTTACACTTTCGCCTTACGGCTCCTATCTACTCTATGCAGCTAAAAACTCACCACAACAGCAGGCTGTAGTAAAGCTCCACAGGGACTAGTCTTCCCACTAGGAGATCCTGGCCTATTCACCAGGCAGAGAGTTCGCTGGGTTCCTGTCTGGGACAGTAAGAACCACGTTGGACCTTCATGCAGGCCGACGATTAATCGGCAAGGGATTACGCTACCTTAAGACGGTCAGAGTTACCGCCGCCGTTTACGGGGGCTTGGCCCGGTTTGGCCGGGTTTAACACACCCGCACTGGGCAGGTTTCACCGACTATACGCACCATTTCTGGCTAGCAGTCGGATATGTTTTTATTAAACAGTCGGGTTCTTCTTGTCACTGAGACCTGCTTTTCCGAAATGGAAAACAGGCATAGCTTATACCTAAGATACGCTACTAAATTGCCGAGTTCCCTAGACAGGATTATCCCATCACACCTTCGCCTACTCAGCGTGGGTACCAGTGTCGGTTCTGGGTACAGTCATCAAGACACTCTTATTCTGTTTTCAATGGATCCAGAACTTGGCCAAACCTCCAAAGGGAGGCCCGTCACACTTTCACCCTCTTCTCCTCATTACGAGACTCGAAGGGCTTATATGCTTGGCTCGCGCTGACCTATCCCGAATCTGCAGATAAGATAATTCTTGACGGTACTGGATTATTAACCAGTTTATCTTCCGAGACGTAAGTTACCGGTCAAGTTAGAATACTGACTTACCCCTACCTGATCGTCATTGGTAGGGAACCCTTACCCACTTGTGGCGATGGTGATTCTCACACCACTTTGTTGCTACTTTCGGTAAGATTCTCATTCAAGCAAGGTCCACGCTTCCTTAAAGAAACGCTTCTGCCCTCGCAAGACGCCCCCCTACCTCTCTCAAGCGAACTTGAGAGACCGGCATATCGGTGGATAACTTAACCCCGTCCATCTTGGGTGCCACTACCCTAGGAAGGTGAGCTGTTACGCACTCTTTAAAGGGTGGTTGCTTCTAGGCCTACCTACCTTCTGTTTTAGGATAGAGACACTTTCGAAAGTACTTAGTTATCACTTTGGGACCTTAATGCCAGTTAGGGTTGTTTCCCTCAGGGTCACCGAGCTTTCCCCGGCAAACCTCACTCCCAATGCATACTGATCGACGCTTCTGAGTTTGGCCGAAAGGCGAAGAATTTCTTCCCCTACCTCTCGATCAGTAACTATACACATCGAACTTAAGCATTGAGGCTGAACTACGGCTCATTTTGGGGGGAACCAGCTATCACCCAATACGATTGGCATTTCACCCCTAACCCCGGATCATCCAAACGAGTAGCACCTCAGTACTGGTTCGGTCCTCCATGCAGCTTTCGCTACACTTCAACCTGTCCCGGGTTAGATCATTAGGTTTCGGGTGGTAGACCGCTGACTAAACGCACTTTCGCACTCGCTTTCGCTGTGGCTTCCTCTCATAAAAAAGAGTTAACCTTGCCAACGATCTACACTCCTTACCCCATTTTTCAAAACGGATAACAATACTGCTTAGTTTCAGGTTCTTTTCACACCCTGTTACGGGTTCTTTTCAGCTTTCCCTCACGGTACTATTTCACTATCGGTCTTGATACATATTTAGAGTTGGAAGTTAGTGACTCCCATCTTCTTGCCGGAAAACCAACCGGCCTTACTCAGGAACATCTCCACTCATCCTCGAACGGTTCTCCTACGGGCCTGTCACCCTCTATGGTGCAACTTTTCCAGAAGCTTCGGATCCCGCCTTTGGATGTAAGAGTGTCCATACCCCACATCTACCCTGCCTTGCGGCAGGGTATTCGGTTTGCTCTCTTTCCCTTTGGGTCGCCCCTACTCAGGAAATCACTGTTGTTTTCTTTTCCCGCGGGTACTAAGATGTTTCAATTCTCCGCGTTCCCGCCCCCCAAAGGGGGCAATTCGGAAATCCCCGGTTCAAAGGCCGCATGCGCCTCGCCGGGGCTTATCGCAGCTTGCCACGTCCTTCTTCAGATATCAAGCCAAGCCATTCACTAAGCAGCGTAGCAACAAATAGATAATACTCCTCATTACACCTGTTTAGATCATTGAACATCCCTGTTCTTTCAAAGATACTCTACCATTGGTAGAGAACCCCATTTAATATAGAAGGTGTTAAATTAATAAATTAGGACTCCCGGCCATTCAGTATAGCCGGATTTGGCATTTGGAGGGCTTTTTGAAGTTTCGTTTCTCAAATGGCGGCAAAAGGAACCCTTCTACACAAATGAACAGAATTTGGTCTTAAAACAGGATGAGCCAGGCAATAAGCCCCAAAAAGCCGGAAATCGTGGTTGCTATGAGGTTTGTGGTATCATTTGTAACAGAGCCCCTTAGTTCGTACTGCGCGCCCACAAGGGAGTCGATATTGCAGCCGATAAAGCCGATAATAGAGGCGGTTATGAAGAATTTCAGGGCTGTGGCTTCCGGCTGCACCCATAGTGACGGCAAAGCCGTCAAAACAGCGCCAGTTGCCGCGGAAAGAAGCCCAAGGACGGATACGGCTCCATCCATTCCAGTCTTTACCTCTTGCCAGGTTGTAATAAGCCGGGGCTTTGAGCGGCTAAGCTGCCCGATTTCGGAAGCAAGAGTGTCTGAGCAGGCGCAGGCGGCGCTGCAGAGAAATGCAAGGTAGAATGCGGGCTGGTTGTCCACAAGGTACATTACCGAGAAGGCAAGGGCGATTCCGAGGTTGCTGAGTATGTTTTTTATGCCCCGCCCCGTCGTGTGGTTTACGGCTTTCCAGACGTTTTTGTGCCTGGTTGCCATGCTGGTTGCAATATAGAGGAGAAGCAGGGAAGCAAACCAGTAGAGTGGAAAAAGCCCTATGAAGTATACGCCAAGGATGCTTGCGACAATGGACGCCCAGATATCAGTAACCTTCTTAAAATAGCCAAACCAGACTATTCCGAGGCACAATGCGAGAACCAGGGTTTTTGCGAGCGTGAGTTCAAATACGGGAAGCGCCATTATAAATCTAGACCATAAAAATTAGAAATAGGATAAGTGTGGAAATGGAAAGCCCTCCGGGAAGGAACCTCTGCATTGGGCACTTGACTGGCTCTATGTACTCCAGTGGGACTATTTTGGCTGTGGCCGGGGACTTGTTTACCAGGTTATTAAGCTTTGACAGCTTTTCGGCATAGGTGTAATAGGTTACGGCGGCAACTTCGTTGGAGCCCTTAAGCGTCTCTGCATACTCGAAGTAACTTTGCCCCAGTATCGAGCTTGTCTGGTTTATGGATATGAGGGCACGCTTTCTGTGAAGCTCGATTAGGGAGGTGTAATCCGTTTTTCCGGCAAGCTCTGAAGCAAGTTCGGCGTTTGCCCTGGCTTTGAGCGCAAGGACGATTGCTGTTGTGTAATTGCCTTTCTTCTGGCTCTCCCGTGCCCTTTCTATCAGCATATCTGCTTCGGTCGAAAAGCTGTTGACTGTAAGGAGACTTGAGTATGTCAGGAGGGCGTAAGCGTCAGATATGGTTTCGGTTGCAATGGAGCTTAAGTTTTCCGAAGAAGTTGCAACATAAACAGGGAACTCCTCTGAATGCTGGTTCCAGAGCTCTGCCGTGTAGAGCCGTTCTTCAGCATAAGCGCCGTAGTAAATGCTTTGGCTATACTCCCCGGAGTAATACTCCTTCCAGCCGCTGTCAAGGTTTTCCTCAGCTTCGGAGTATCTCTCCTCAATTATTGCGAAAAGCTCGATGTTGTTCGTGTCGATGGTAAAATCCGCCGGCTTGAGGGAGCTGAGATAGTCTCTGGCGTACTCCTTTTTGTCAGGGCTTGAAAGGAACTCAGCCATCCTTATTCCGTGCCGGTACGAAATCGAGTTCGAAAATGCAATCGAGGCGGCAGAGTAGTAGTTCTTTTTTTTGAATTCGTCTTCTGCTTCCTCTGGACTTTTGCTACATAGCTCAAGGAGCTCTTCACGAAGGTTGTAGTCTATCTTTGACTTTTTGGCTTTGGTGAGGCATTCTTCCCTGAGCTCTTTGGAATGGTTTATCAGCTCCACTCCAAAGCCATCCATTACCTTCTGGTAGCCCTCAGTTTTCCTGAATTTTATGTTGACATCCTTTATCTTGTAGTTTGTAAAATATGAAAATGCCTGGTTGATATTGCCTACTTCCTTTACGCTCAGGTTCAGGTTTTCCTTTGCGTATAGCCCCAGGTCGAGAGGGTCTTCTTTTGCAGTTGTGATTATGCTCTGGCCTTCCGGCACCAGAAAAAGGTATCCCTTTTCGCTTGACGCTTGGGCTTTTTCGAGTATGCCAGAAACAGGGCCTATAGAGCCGTCGGGGTTTATGGTCCCCGTAATAAGCACGTGGTTGTTTATCTCAAGGTCAAGAAGGGATGCAAGCGTTGCAACCGTTGTTGCGGCTCCGCCCGAAGGCCCGCCGACGATCTCGGCGTCAGACCTGATGGTATAGAAGAAATCGTATTTTGAGCAGTCGATAAAGAGCGTTTCGCAGGCAACTTCCTTAGATATTCTTGCCGATGCCTGGGTGTCAATCTTTGCAAGGGGCCATGTATCGACGTACACATGGCCCGAGCCATCCCGCACGTTTACCGTGAGAGTTGCCATGACGCCTTCTTCACCATAATCGCTTTCGACTACTGCCGGGAGGAAGATTGTGGTTTCCTTCAGGGCAAGAGCAGGGCAAGACAGAAGAATAAGGACAAACAGGGCGGATATTTTTGATGTGGGCATAAAGATAGGAGGTGATTTTAATAATCTCTCCTTTTGAAATTAGAAAATTCAAAAAATGAAAGAGGTGGCGTTCCGGAGTTGTTTCCGGGACGCGAGAGCCACATACTCGCCTAAAGCCACCGCAAGTTTATTTTGCCTTTCCGGCAAGGTTTGTAAGCAGTAAGGCGCTAAGCCAGTGCCGCCGGATTATTTTTTCTTCTTTACAGGCTTCTTAGCTGTTTTTGCTGCGGGCTTCTTTGCTGCAGTTTTCTTCTTTACAGGCATTT
>JAFGCN010000018.1 GCA_016932615.1 Candidatus Aenigmatarchaeota archaeon | reverse complement strand
CTGTCTCTGTGCACCTTCTTTATATATATAATACAGCTATTCTTATGGATCAAAGGGTCCTGGAGTTCTTGAATGAACATATTGGCGAGCTTGTGAAAAAATACCCTCCACTGAAGGCCGTTTTTGTTTATGGATCTGCAACAAGAAAAGAGCTTACAAAAGGAAGTGATGTAGATATACTGGTCATAGTGGATGACACTTCCGAAAAATTTACTCCAAACCTCCTTGATTACCTCTCAGAAGAGATGTCTGCATTGTCGAGGAAAGGCCAGGAAGTTATTGGCGTTGACCTGCACTTTCAGTCGCCAAAGCCGCTTTCGATTTGGTGGGACCTTCTTAGGTCCGGAGAGCCGTGGGTCACGACTGCAATATCGGACGCTTATGTTGTCTATGATCCTTCAGACTATGTGACTCCTCTGAAGACACTGATAAACCAGGGAAGAATCCACGGAACAAGGGAAAAAGCTCAGGCGCTTATAGAGCGGGCGCCATATCGGCTGAAAGAGGCGAGAAGAGTGCTTCTTGAAGACATAACCGCTGAGATGCTTTGCGCAATGGCGGAAACTGCCCAGGCAGTCCTAATGTTTTACGGTGTTCCCCCTCCGGCGGCAAAGAACCTTGGCTTTGAGCTAAGGAAATACTTTATCGACACGAAGATGCTTGACCCAAGGGCAGTTGAGTATTACGAGGACTTTTTTGAGTTCACAGAAAAAATTTCGCATGGAGAGATAACCCGTGTGACGGGAAAGGACATAAAAAAGCACCTTCAGAGAGCAGTTTACTTTATCGAAAGGGTTGACCAGCTTTTTGTGATTATTGAAGCAAACAAGAAGACGGAAATCATAAATAAGTCTTATGACCGAGTGGCAAGGGCCTGCACAGAAACTCTTCATGTTAAGGCCTTTGACAAGAAGGCGATTGAAAAGTTCAAGCAGGAGTTTATAGATACAGGAATGGTTTCTCATAGCTATCTGGCCATAATCGAAAAGATATTCAACCTGAAGAACCTTTCCGAGAAAGGAAAGCTGAAAGAGATTCCTGAACGGGATATCTATTCTAGCGTGGTGTATGCAAAGAACCTTGAGGAAATAATAAAGAAGACACAGTCCAGGGATGAAGTGACGCTTGAGCAGGAGATAAAATGAAATGTAAGCGTTCCCTTCAAAATTTAGTTTTTAGTACGGGATGGGCTCTATTTAACTATATAAGGATATAATTATGCCTGCCGAGACTATTTCGGAGCACAAGCCCGACGAGGGCCAAAAGCAGATTTCGGTTGAGGAAAGGCAGTTTGCCGCTGTAAAGGAATTCTGCACATCTCTTCTGGAAAATTATCGCCCGCTCATAAAATCTATCTGGATGCTTTCGCATGAGCAGGAATCTGAGGGTGCGATACTTGTGATAATTTTTGACGACACGAAAACAGTAGACCATATAACCCTTGGCACGCTAAAGCTCAAGGCATTTGAGCTTGAAAAAAAGGTTCACAAAAGCCACAGGATAGGGATACACACAAGTTTTTACCTTCTTTCCGATTACTGGGACCTTATACGCCACGGCTCGCCGACAACTTTTTGCGAGATCAGGGAAGGAATTCCCCTCTATGACCCTTCAGGGTTTTTCGTTCCACTAAAGCGCCTTCTTGCGCAGGGAAAAATTCCTGGGACAAAAGAAGCAATCTATGACCTTATCTCAAGGGCCCCTACGAGAGTGCGCCAGATTGAAAATTCTTTCAAGGCAAGGGTTCTTGAGCACTTGTTCAATGCGATAGTCGAGGGCGGACAGGCGCCGCTTATACTTGCAGGAGTTGCCCCGCCGATTCCAAAAAAGCTTGCCGAAGGCCTTCAGGTGCATTTTGTTGACAAGGGCCTTCTTGAGCAGGAATATGTAAAGTATGTCCAGGATGTTTTTGCATACTGGAAGAAATATGAGCATGGAGAGTCCGGCCTCCACTGGGGGGACATCGATGATTTCTCCGAGAAGACCTCAAGGTTTGTTGTGAGGATGCAGCGGCTGATGGAGCATATTGACCAGGAGAACCAGAGAAAGCAGACCTTGCCTTCACAAAAACAGGCGCATAAGTAGAGGGTATTTTGATAGAATCCATTTCTTTAATCGTAAGAAAATTCTGACTCTCTGTTGTGATTGGGAGTTTCGTTTTTTTGAAACCGCCAGTTATACCTTGCTACAATATAATCACCAAACCTGTCTGTAACCTCCTCTGCAAGGTACTTGCTCTCCCGTGCCTTAAGTGTCGCATCTCTTGCAACAAAATAGCAAAAGAATAGCTTTCCTATTGCGCTTGAAAGGCAGAGTGCCATTGCACCGCAGAGTGGGTCATAGGGAATGTAGAGGGCAGGGGCTGCTACGGGAACTATGGTTCCATTCATAATCAAATTATCTTTTCTGTGCGATTTGGATATTTCCTCGAGTGTTATGTTGACAGGAATGCTTTTCTCACCCTTTTCAATTATTTTTCTTGACAAGTAGTTGATTGGGCGAAAAGGCGAATATCTATAGAAAAGAGCTTTTTCAATGAGCCCCTTTGAGCCAAGACTATCTTCTCTTTCCTGAATATCCCAGATTTTTTCATAAAGGGTCCTGCTTGGAAGATATACTGTTTTCTCTGTTTCATCGATAACAGTTCCTGGAAAATCGAAAATTTCATTAAAAACTCCAGGGTTTAGTTGTTCCTGCAGTTCGGAAACCGTCATTGGGGAACTTGTTTTGGATCGGCTGGAAAGTTCTCTCAGGAGACTTGCGTCGCCGTAATCTTTGCGTATGAAGCTTATTGGCTCAATATTTCTGGTGGCCATACTAGAGATATCTATAAAGAGTATACCTTTGGGTAATCCCATTTAATTAGTATATTCCGGCGTTGAAGCTTTCTTTTTTTCCTCGTCCGGGGTCTTAATGGTTTTTTCGAAGTCCTCATACCACTTGCTGAGCTTTTCCGGGACTGATGGCCGGACTGTCTTCATTACTTTTTCAAACTCTTTTTTGCTGACCTTTTTGACGTCTTTGTTGTCCTTTATGCTGTCACGAAGAACCAGTATTGCAGCTTCCCTTACAAGCGCCTCCAAGTCCGCACCTGAGTAGCCGTTGGCCTTTTCAGCGATGTCTTCGAGGTTTACGTCCTTGTCGAGAGGGACGCCCTTCGAGTGGATTTTAAGTATCTGAAGCCGGGCGGCCTTGTCGGGGTTCGGGACCAGTATGTGCCGGTCAAACCTTCCAGGCCTCATTAGAGAAGAGTCTATAAGGTCAGGCCTGTTTGTGGCAGCCATTACGACGACACCTTTAAGCTCTTCGATTCCGCTAAGTTCGGTCAGAAGCTGGGAGACTATGCTGTCGACAACGTCACTTCTTCCAGCTGAGCTGCCACCCCTAGTCTTAGTCATTGCGTCAATTTCATCAAAGAAGATTACTGAGGGTGCTGCCTGCTTTGCTTTCTTGAATATCTCCCTGAGCTTTTTCTCGCTTTCGCCGACCCATTTGCTTAGAAGCTCAGGTCCTTTTACGGTGATAAAGTTTGCCCCGCTTTCATTTGCAACGGCTTTTGCAAGCATAGTTTTTCCAGTTCCCGGAGGGCCATATAGGAGAACCCCTCTTGGCGGCTTGATATTGAGCTGACCAAACTTTTCTGAGTACTTGAGAGGCCACTCGACCACTTCCACAAGCTGCTGCTTGACGCCTTCAAGCCCACCAATGTCGCTCCAGTGAACGTTTGGAACTTCCACAAGAACTTCCCTCATTGCCGAGGGCTCAACCTTTTTCATAGCATCCTCGAAATCTTTCTGCGTAACCATGAGTTTTTCTATTGTTTCCTTTGGCAGCGTTTCCTGCCCCTTAAGCATCGAAAGGTCGGGCACGACTCTTCTAAGGGCATGCATTGCCGCTTCCTTGCAAAGGGCCTCGAGGTCAGCTCCAACGAAGCCATAGGTTTTTTCTGATATGCTTTTTAGGTCTACATCTTCAGCCAGAGGCATATTTCTGGAGTGTATCTGCAAAATCTCAAGCCGGCCTTCCTGGTTTGGAACTCCGATAACAATTTCCCGGTCGAATCTTCCCGGCCTTCTAAGTGCAGGGTCAAGCGAATCCGGCCTGTTCGTCGCGCCAATCACAATCACCTGTCCCCTGCTTTTAAGCCCATCCATCATAGTTAGGAGCTGCGAAACAACTCTCCTTTCGACTTCGTTAGTCACCTCCTCTCTCTTGGGGGCAATTGCGTCAATCTCATCTATGAATATTATCGAAGGCGCGTTTTTCTCCGCCTCGTCGAATTTTTTCCTCAGATTTTCTTCCGACTGTCCATAATATTTGCTCATTATCTCAGGGCCTGCAATGGAATAGAAATTTGCCCCGCTTTCATTTGCAAGGGCTTTGGCAAGAAGCGTCTTTCCAGTCCCTGGGGGCCCATGCATAAGCACACCCTTGGGCGGCTTTATTCCAAGCCGCTGGAACAATTCCGGATGGCGCATAGGAAGCTCGATTACTTCCCTTACTGCATTTATCTCTTCTTTAAGCCCCCCCACATTATCATAGGTAACTTCCGGAATCTGCTCTTCCTTAATTTCGACTGCCTTTGAAAGGACTTCAAGTTCTGTAGTTTCTCCTATGTAGCCGCCTTCCTTGGGCGAAACGTCCACAACAATAAATTTCATTCCCCCGAAGAGATTGTCGAGCCGTATTTCCCGCATCTCACCGAAAGGGGCAAGCATGGTCTTAAACAGTTCAGGCAGGTCTTCGTCAAAAATGTCTTCCTGGGATTGCCTTCTTTTGCTTACAGGGTTAGGCACCACGATATCCCCTTTTGCAAATGGCCTTTTAAAAAGGTTTTGTTTCATGTAATCGGGGTCAACATGAATCATCATCCCTTCCTGAGCGGGCGCAAGTGTTATCTTTTGGGCTTCCTTGATACTGGCCTTTTTTACGGAAACGGTTTCCCCTACGCCCGTATTGCAGTTTTTTCTCGAAATTCCATCAATCCTGACTACATCAAGCCCTATGTCTGACGGGTACGACCTGACCGCTATAGAGTATGTTTTTTTGGCGCCTTCAAGTTGAATGTAACCCCCTTCACGGACACCAATTTTTTGCATGAAACTTGTTCCAAGGCGGGCTATGCCCTTTCCGAACTCTTCCCTGTTGGTTAGTTCCCCTACCTTCAATTTAACTTCTTCAGCCATAAGTAATTCAACAAATAGATATTGTATTTAACCAATAAATAGTTTATCTTCCAACAGGGCATTTTACTTTCTAAATGGGCTGGAGGGCATCAGGAAAGAGATATTGAGCCGGTGATTAAGCCAAGGAGTATGGACCAGAAATTCCATATTATCGGCACTGCCAGAAGGATTACTGTAACCACCATCAGAATCTGGAGGGTCTTTTTAAGCCCCTGCCTTTGGCAGCCGTAGATAAGACCGACAAGGGCTCCACCAAGGTGGGCGATGTGGGAGACGTTTGGCGGGTAGTTTGTAATAAGCCCTGCAAGGGCATAAATGAGGTAGCCGATGGCTATAACTCCGAGAGGCATCGGGAAATAATAGTCTGTTGGAATTGGCTTTATGAGCATAGTTGCCGCAATTATCGCGAAAACTCCTCCTGAAGCCCCGATTGCCGGGACTGCCGGGTTGTATATGAGGGACGAAAGAAGGTCGCCGAAAAAAGCCCCCCCGAAGAACAGGAGCAAAAACCGCCGGCACCCGATTTCGCCTTCAAGCGTCAGCCCGAATATCGTAAGCACGAATATGTTTGAGATAAGGTGGCTGAAATCGGAATGGAGAAATATCGATGTCAAAAGCACGTAAAAATTTCCTGAGAGCATATTTACGGTCGAGTATCCGTAATCCCTGACAAACTGGTCGGGGTCTCCTGAGTTCCAGGCATACAAGCTTGCCGCCACGCACAGTATGGCCAGCACCGTTGTCGCGCATATTTTCACCATTAGTAATTCAGCCAAAATTGCTTTTGTTTCTTCTGCTGACCGTGGCTTTAGGTCTAGGACATAGAGCAAAACTGAACTCTTTAGTCTTCGAAATCCAAGGGCCCTAAAATTGAGTCTTAGGGGTCAAAATCTAGATTGTAACAGGAGTGGTCAACCCCCAGTTTGTCCCAAATAGAGTTTTTCTTGGGAAAAAGCAGTTCATTGGCTTCGTCGTATGCAAGTACTAGCCGGGCTGGTTTTGTTTTTCCGCCTTTTACAGGCACTGCCATGCCGGTTATTGTTACTCCTGCTGGACCTGGGATAATGGTGCTTATGGAAATCTGCTCTTTTGGGCGCTCTTTTGGAATATATTCAAAGGAGTATTCCCTCTTGGCATTTCCCTCGGCTACAATAGCGTATGTTTGGCCCATTGACAATCTTTCAATGGGGCTTGAATGCTTGGCAACCATTGTTGGGCTGAGTGTTATCTCCGGGCTTGGACCAGTTACGTCATAGATTAAGAATGGTGTTGGCACTTCTTGACTTAAAACCTCGGGTAACGTCTTCATAAAATAGGTTTTTGGAGACCCCGGGTCGAATTTTACCATAATGCTTCACCTTGATATAATTTGCATCACATTGCTATATTTCTTAGCAGACCCGTGTTCGCTTGAGACTCTTTTCGTAATAGGCAGAGGGCACTTGCAATAAGCTGAAATCTGCCTTTAAGCACCAGGAGGTACTTAATGGAAGTGCAAGCAATATTGTGTCCCAGAGGAAGATTCGCGGCGGAGTTTTGATGTGCGCGGGCTATCTGCTTTCTCCACTGTCCTGGTGGAATGACCTTCTCATAAACATACCTCTGGCCTACCTTTTTGCCATGCCTTTTACTTTCCTTTCCAGGGACTTGTTTCTTCCGGCAATGGTTCTGGGTTACTGGCTTACGAATGTGCTTGGCTTTGTCCTGATGCACTGGGGCTTTTCAGAACTGAGAGAAAAAGAAAACCGGCGGGAAATGTCAAAAGATCTTGCAATATCCCTGGTTTACACCCTTCTTGTGGTCATATTAATTCTTGCGGGGTGGATTCAGCCGCCGGAATTCTAGTCCGGGGCATGGATCAGATTCTTTAAGCGGCTCCGGAGAATGGCCTTCTTTTTCTTGCTTTTTCTTATTTTATGGTCCGCACCAAAGAACTGCTTCCTGTATTTGTAGGGAGGTTCCAGCCGCTTCATCTGGGGCATATGGAGGTAATAAAGCAGCTTTCCGCGGGCGGAGAGTTTGCAATTGCTATTGGCTCAATGCAGGAGTCAGGCACTTACGAAAACCCACTGGATTTTTGGCAGCGGAAAAAAATGCTTGAAATTGCGCTTGAAGAGCAGGGGATAATAGACTTCCGCATATTTGGCATTCCCGACTATAATGACGATACGCAATGGTCGGAAAAGCTCATTTCCCTTGCAGGCACCAGGAACATTATCGTTCACACCCGAAACAGCTGGACGAAGCGCTGCCTTGATGGCGCGGGAATAAGGGTCATAAAAAACCCGCTTTACTTTGGGCTTTCGGCAACCCAAGTGCGCTCAAAAATTGCCAGGGGGCTTAAGTGGAAGCATATGGTCTCGAAAGCCACTGCAAGATTTGTAGAAAGCATCGGCGGAATTTCAAGAATCCGCAATCTTTCTGCCTCTCCCGAAAAAAAGATAGTTTCTTTTATCCGGGGCGCAGTTTCGGACTCTGGGGCGAAGGGCTGCATTGTTGGAGTGAGTGGCGGAGTGGACTCTGCGGTAACAGCCCTCTTAGCAAAAAAGGCACTTGGAGACAAAGCTTTTTTTGTCTATATTCCTTTTGGTGAAAAGCCCTGCCCTAGCATAAAGCTTCTTTCGGAAATGCTCGAGATAAAAACTCTTTCGCTGGAGGGGGTTTATGAAACTTTCATTAAGGCCCTTCCAAATGGGAATCCCGTTTCAAGAGGAAACCTCCAGTCGCGCCTTCGGATGTGCGCACTGTATTATTTTGCAAACCAGGGAGGGCTTTTGGTCATGGGGACTACGAACCGCTCGGAGATGGAGCTGGGATACTTTACAAAATATGGCGACGGCGGGGCCGACATTGAGCCGATTGCTGACCTCTACAAGTCGGAACTTTTTGCTCTTGCGAGGAAGATTGGCGTGCCTGAAGAAATTATCCAGAGCACTCCTTCTGCAGGGCTTTGGGAAGGGCAGACTGACGAGGGCGAGATAGGGCTAAGCTATTTTGGCATAGACACTGTCCTTAAGATGCTTTCCCTGGGATTTAGCGCAAAAGAAATTTCCCGCCTGACAGCCGTACCCTTAGAAAAGGTAGAATCGATAATCCTGCGAAAAAGATCAAACCTGCATAAGCTTTCATTGCCTCCGGTTTGCAGGCGAGGGACCCGGTAATGATTTTTATTCAATCTCTTATTTTTTAGATTGGCGTTTCTTTTTCTTTATTGCGGTTTCCTTTTTGCTATCCGGCTTCATCTCACAAAAGGACTTGTACAGGAAATAGCCCACTACCAGGAAGGTTATGCTTGGAGAAACCCAGTAAGGTATGTGGTAGCCGAAGCTATCGAGAATCATGATTGTCCCAAGGCAGAGTATCGAATACATTGCCCCATTTTTGAGGTATTTGAACTTTTTGATATTTTCTACGTTTTTTATTGTCATTTCCCTTACGACGAAAGCGCCAAGCCCGTTTCCGATTAGTATTAGAGGAACCGAGAGAGTAAAGGCAAAAGCTCCGATAACGCCGTCTATGGAAAAGGTGGCATCTATTACCTCAAGATACAGTATCTTGCTTATGTCTGAGGCATTGCCGTGCATGAGCTTCTTCTCGCTTGCCTCGGCGTTTTGCTTGAAGCCGTGGGTTATGAAAAATGCGGTTGACCCCGCGACGGCTCCGAGTGCCATTAAGGAGTTAATCTGTATGGCTTCCCATACAAGAACCAGCAGCAGGAGTGAAACTATCGCGTAAAACCAGACACCTTGCTCGCCTATATACTTTTCGCCCTTGAGTCCGTAATGCTTTGGCTCCAAAAAAAGCCAGTGGAAGAAAAGGAAAACCAGGAAGGTTCCACCTGCAATGAGAAGTATTGGCGCGGTGCTTTCTATTGTTTCAATTACCTTGGGGTCGCTGCTAAGCGTGCTCATAAAAGCGCCTACAGGCCCAAGTGAGGGGTTTGTGGCCCAGACAATCAGCCAGGGAAGAACGCCTCTTATGATGAATACCGCGAAAAGAAGTCCCCATATAAGAAACCATCTTCGGTATTTTGCTTTCATTGTCGAAAGCACATCTGCATTTATTATCGCATTGTCTATGCTGCTGATTGTTTCGAAGATACACAAACCAATTACCGTTATAATGAGTGGAAGGAGGTCCATTTAAAAATTTAGAAAAATAGCTTAAAGATAATTTTTTCGGTCTTGATAGGAATTATATCATTTCGTAAAGCTTTGGGCTTAATCTTTTAACTGCTTCATGCCACCTTTTTGAAGTGTTTTCTATTTCCTCCTCATATTTTTCCCTTGAGAAAACATAGTTTGTAAAAAATGCCAGCGGGCTTGGGCCAATATAATCCAGGATTTCTTCATATCGGCAAGCAGGAACTTCACCTAAATAAGCGCTGATTGCGGATTCAGGAAATCCATAAAGCCGCTCAAGTTCACGTTCGTCGCCATTTTCTTTTGCTTTTGCGAATCTTGAAAGAGTACTTTCATCCCTGGCCAGGGCGATATCCACGAATTCAACAGGCCCGTACTGCCCCCTTTTCCAGGAACGCATGTCTCCCACTTTGTAAAATAATCCCAGTTTTTCCAGTATTGAAGCCACTTCTTCAATTTGCCCCTCATCCAGGGGGCATGCTTTTCCAATAGGGCTAGAGTCTTCTGTTTTGTAAATCATGACTTCCGTCGCTGGCTTTTCCTGGCAGTAGACTAATAAAGTATCAATTCTGTCAGACAGGGTGAGTGGAGCATTTTCGATAAGGGCGATATATGCTTTATCGGGTGATTCCGGGTTTGAATTTTCTTGTAACATAATGGTGGTAATTTAGATTAATATTTTTAGAGTATTGGATTAAGGACACCTTTAGCGCTAAACTTTTCGTTCAATCAAATAATTTGCAAAGCTCCTCAGCTTTTCCTTTGCAGGGCTTTCTTCCAGAATTTTGTCTGCATCTTTCCAGGCATTAGTTACAATTAATTTTGCAACTCCTTTTGCATGCTCCAGACCCCCGTATTTTTTGATTATGCCTATTGCTTCTTTTCTTTCCTTTAGGTCATCGGTGTGCTTGTTTAATATTTCCAAAAGCCGTGCCCTGTCTTTTTTGTCTGCTTTTTCAAGTGCGTGTATTACCATCAGCGTTCTTTTTCCTTCCTTTATGTCGTTTCCAAACGGCTTTCCAAACTCCAATCTCTCTTTTTCGTCCAGGGCTATGTCAAGCACATCATCCTGAACCTGGAATGCGACTCCGATGGCTTCGGCAAATGCGCCTAGCTTTTCAATCTTTTCGCTGTTGCATCCCGAAAGGGCTGCCGCAAGCTTTGCAGACATTCTTGACAGGCACCCGGTCTTGTAGGCGCACATCTGGAGGTATTCGGCTTCCTTTATGCTTTCTGCCTGTCCCCTGTGCCAATAAATGTCAGTGCCCTGCCCCAGGCTTATATTAATCATTTCCTGCACGTAAACCTCGTAAGCTTTGACCACCCGGTCTTTTTTGAACTCACTCTTTCGCCTCATCAGGACGATAAGTGGGAAATAATACATGAAGTTTCCTGCGTTTATCGCAATATCTTCACCGAATTTTTTGTGAGTGCATGGAAGTCCCCGCCTGAGCTCGCCCATGTCCTCGATATCATCAATCATAAGCGTTCCATTATGGACGATCTCCGGTATTATGGCAAAGTCTTTCAGCCGTTTTGTGTCTCCACCGACCGCTTCGGCAACGAGCAGGAATAACGCAGGCCTCCATCTTTTTCCGCCCCTCTCAAGAAGGTCCCATAAAGGGTCTAAAAGCGACTTCTGTGCAGATTCGATGCTGTACTCGTACCGGGGCTTTCCAAAAACCATTTCCAGCCATTTCCTGCTCACTTTTTTTGGGAGGTACTTCTCTATGGTTTTGTCGACTTCCGGCTTTGTTTCTTCCAGAAAGCCGATAATGTCCTCTTTTTTTGGTTTCCCGGCTTGCGATTTTTTAATTTCCGCCATAATTCAATATTCAGATAGTAAATACTATTAAATTATCGTCAATTATCTACACTCGTCTGGAGATATTGGCAGGTCTTCTTTGTAGTCCGAAGAATGATTGAGCGTTTAGTGCCCAGCACTTCATGAAAGATATTCTCGAAAAATAAACTATTATAAAGTACCATCAATATTTACCTACTAAAGACATATTCTTTAGCATTCCCCAAACGCTGTTTAAATGCCTTTAAATATACCTTTAGAGTTATTTTATGGTAGAAATCCTTGTAGTACAATCAAAAATCAAGGACATAGCCAGAAAAATGGACGTCAACATGTCCGGCGACTTTGCCGAAGTGCTTTCAAAGAAAGTTGAGGGAATGATCAAGGAAGCAGGCAACAGGGCAAAGGCAAACGGCAGGAAAACACTTAGAGGCTACGACTTGTAATACCAGGAATTTTAGTTTGTTTTTTTGTTTACTTTTAGAAAACCTTAAGGGGGCTATGCGGGTGCTATTTTCTAGACTGCCTCTGGAATGCACATACCTATTGGCTGTAAGAATATATTATGAAACTGACAAGCCCTGCGTTCAAGGACGATTCCATGATTCCGGACATTTACACGTGCGATGGGCTTGACGTAAGCCCGCCTCTTGAGATAGAGGGAGTGCCGGGAAAAGCAGAGTCGCTTGTTGTAATTGTGGATGACCCAGATGCGCCTTCCGGCTCCTGGACACACTGGCTGGTTTGGAATATCTCTCCAGCCACCAAAAGGATCGAGGAAGGGGAGATTCCGATTGGAGCGGTACTGGGCATGAATGATTTTGGGCGGCTTGAGTATGGAGGGCCCGCCCCGCCTTCGGGCGCACACAGGTATTTCTTTCGGCTTTATGCCCTGGATAAGGCAGTGGGGCTTAGGGAAGGCGCAAGAAAGCAGGACCTTTTAAGGTCCATGTCTGGCCATGTGCTTGCAGAGGCAGTGCTGATGGGTAAATACAGGCGTTTTAGGGCTTTTTAAAGGGATACTAAAGACATAATCTTGAATTATTCAATGGAACAGAGAAGAACCGGTTTCAACCGGGGTGGGTCTGGAAAAAGTTTCGGTCCCAGGGAAATGCACAAGGCGACTTGCACGGAATGCGGAGAGGAATGCGAAGTTCCTTTCAAGCCAACCGAGGGCAAACCAGTCTTATGCAGAGCGTGCTACGCGAAAAAGAAGAGATTTTAATCGAAAGGATTCTTTAGTAGAGTAGGAAATTCATACATTTTGGTATTTTTGGCGATTTTGGAAAAGTGGGCTTTAGCCCTAAAATAACTCTCCATCACAAGTTTCCTCTTTTTTGAGCTTCGAGGCGGCTTTGCAGATGAGGTAGGAGATTATGGCGATAATTGACAGGACAATCAGCAGGAAAACGCCCGTGAAGTTGAAAAATGCCTCGTAGCCGGGCTTTCCAAAAAATTCCCGTTTTATCCGGGGCAGCGTAAAGACCGTCCTTGCCATCTCGTCGGGCGTGAATGACTCTTCCTTGCCTATGGCCAGAATGTATTTTCCCTGGTTGTCCCTGTTGAAAACGCGTATATAATATGTCCCCGAAGGAACCACCTTCTCTGAGTCAGGGCCCCTGAGGTAGTAGTCTCCCGCGAATTCCTCGTAATAGGGTGTCCAGTTCCGGGCAGGCCCGTTTAGAATCAGGATAATCCTGCTTTTATTGGATACTTCCGCTATGAAGTCTGTTCTGGAGCCGCTGATGTTGGGGGAAAGAAGCCCTGCATAGAGCTTAAAGCTCACTGGGCTGTATATACGGTAATACTCCGGGCTTCCGTTAAGCTGCCCGTAGTAAGCTTTTGATATTTCCGGCTGGCTGACAATTACGGGGTTTTCAAAAGAGGCCTCCCTATCAAACACAATTCTTGGCTGGTGGCATAAGGCCAGGGGCATGGCAAGAACCAGCAGGGCAATCAGGAGAGGGGAGTTTATCTTCATAGTCATTTTCTTTATAGTAATTAGGAAGGCAAGGTATATATTTGCTATAGGCCTTTTTGGGCTTTTGTTTAGAAAAGCGGCCCTTGGAGAAGCAGTATGCAGCCAGGGCAGGATTGGCTGGCCGTAGAGGGAGTGTGCTAGAATAATAAGAGTAAAGTTGTATCTTTAAGGTAGTAATAAAAGTATTTATACCTGTAAGAGTATTATTATGTCCGTCGAAACAAAATACGGGTTTATTTCAGATGCGCACACTATGGAAGAGAAAGTGCCAAAAGCGATAGATATGCTCAAAAAGGAGGGAATCAACTACCTAGTCCTTAATGGTGACCTTAGCGACAGCGGAATGACACCTGAGGAGAGCCAGAACTACCTTGCTTCGGTTCTGGAGGCGGCAGGAAAAAGTAAAATCCCAACCTATGTTCTTCCCGGAAACCACGAAACTACAGTTATTTATGGCTCTGCAATGAAGGAGGCACTAAAGAAATACTCGAACATTCACGACGCCTTGCTTGAGCCAAAACTTACAGAAAAAGACCACGAGATAGTTTTCCTTCCCGGGGCGGATGTCGGGAGCGGAAGCGGTTATTATCTGGTAGACAGGCCCGGAGCTGGCTCAGGATATGTTCCCATTATGGCAAAGCTTGCTGAAGCGGGCGATGAAGAGTCCCCCCGAGAAGAAGGAAATAAGAAAGAAACCAAGAAAAAAGGCAAAGCTGGTGAGAAGGAGGGGGAAGGCGAAACTGCCGAAAAAGTTGTGATGGTTGACCTTATGCATGTATCAAACATGGATGATTTGAGGCGGCTTGTGACCGACCCAAGCAAAACAATAGTAGTGTCGCATATACCTCCAAAATTCACGGCTTCTACTTCTGTTGACTATGCCGCTTACGGAAAGGCCGAAAAAAGTTTTGAGGTCTGGGCGGTGCAGTACAAGGACATGGCCATCGAGTATGTTGCAATCGACTCCGCTGAAGGCGCCAGCAAGACAGCCGAAAAACTTAAGAAAGCCGGAGCTGAAGCGGTTCAGCCGATGTATGCAATAGAAAAGGGGTCGGTCTGTTCGAAAGAAATGGCTGCTGAACTGAAATCCCTTGGCGCCCCGATGTCAATCGATTATGGAAACGTCGGAAGCGAGGCGCTGGCAAAAATCTACAAGGAGCTTGGAATAAAAAAAGCGGTTAACGGCCACATACACGAAAGTGCAGGGCATGCAAACGACCTGTACGAAAAGCCCGTGCCCGAGAACACCTTTGTAGACAGCTTGTTCTATAACGCGGGGGCTATCGTCGAAGGGCAGGCAGGAATTCTTAAGGTAAGTGGCGACAAGGTTGCTTACAAGAATGTAAGGGTTTAGGGAACGTCACTCTTTAGTCGGAATTGGTATCCGGATAGTTCTATATCCTTCAGGAAAATCCCAATACCTCATCCAACCCTGAATGGAGGCATTGTTCTGCAGACCGCTTTCCCTTGTTATCGGAATAAATCCTGCAAATTGCAATTCTTTGGTTTCGTTTTTTATGAAGTGTAAGTCTCCAAACCTTTGGCCGCAATTTGCATATCCCACCGTATAGTAAATGCGAGGTTCTACTGATAACCCCAAAGTCAGATTTAATCCATAACGGCCTAGATAAACGCCTAAATCCCAACCCTTGCGAATTCCTTCAGAGCGATCATTTGGAACCATTTCCGCCAGGGAAATTAGATTGTGATTTATTTTTCCAACACCTGTAACAGAAAATAGGGGCAAACATGCTTCAGCAAAAAGATCCTCCTTTGGCCGAGGTTCTTTTCCGGTTGCTTCGCCAGGGAGTAAGCCCACAACAGTCATATTGCCAAGAGGAGTTTCCCCTAAAGAAACTGAAGCTTCCCCCCTTAATGAGTAAGGTTTTCCTTCAACATAGGTTGGTCCGGATAATTGCCCAAAGTTCAGGTTCTGTGTAAAGTATGCAGACTCATAACCCCTAAGAGTTTCCTCAATAACTCTGCCAAGATTAATCAGATCTACCCCGTATCTTTCCATAAGTAGTGTAAATATTGAATATTCTTAGTTTTTCCAAACATAAGCCTTTGAAGCCCATGATTTTATGGGCCGGGTCAAGGGCGGGCTTTTCAGGGGAGTTGGTGAAGCTGTGATGGGAGTTATTACTCTGCTTATTATTGAAGGCATAGCGGCATACTTTCTTCCGGCAGAATATATTTTGCTTTTCAAGGCGCTTTTGATAGTTGGTCTAGTTGTCCTCCTGGCCGGGATGAAGTACTGGAGTACAAGTTATAGTCTGGGCTGGCTTTTGGGAGTTTTTGCAGTTGCCTCTTACACGGGCCTATTCAGCTTTTGGGATGTTATGGTTTACTTGGCAATTCCGGTAATAGTTTTGGCGAAAAGGGCGATGAAATAGAGTAAGGCTATATTTCAATCAACTCATACTGGGAAGTACCTAGGCCAATATTTTCAGCATATTCAAAGATGTCCTCCCCGCCAAAGACCTTTCTGCCTTCCATTTTGTTTAGCAGGTCCCAGCACGCCTTGTCAATGGCAACCGGGTCAGTGGAAGCGAAAACTCCAATATCTTTGGCGACGATGTCCTGCTTGCACCCCCAGCAGTCGCAGTCCTTTGCGATTCTCAGGAGGAAGCTTATATAGATATTTTTCTTTCCCTGATGGGCGGCATAGGCGTACTCCGCCAACTTTTCATGAAAGGTTTTTGGCATGGTTGAAAGCCAGTTTATATCCATTGCGCCATTTGGGCAGACGCTAATGCACCGGGCGCATCCAAGGCATTTCTTTGTGTTTACCCTGGGAACAAGCCCCAGCTCAATAGCGTCTCCAGGGCAGTTCTTTACACAAAGGCCGCACTTTTTGCATTTGAGGGGATTTAGCGTTGGGTGTGAATTGGCGTGTTGGTCAAGCTTTCCGCTTCTTGCGCTGCAACCCATGCCGAGCTGCTTTATGGCTCCGCCAAAACCTGAAAAGGAATGGCCCTTGAAGTGGGACAGGACTATTAACTGCCTGCTTTCAGCAATAGCTTTTCCGATTTTGCACTTTTTGAAGCGGCGCTTATTTATCTCTACTTCAGAAACTTCCTCGCCATTCTCTCCATCAGCAATAACAATTGGAAGGGCAGTAAAGCCGTGTTCCAGAGCGGTTTGCACATGCTTCTCTTTGGTGTTTCTTGAGCCGACATACAAGGCATTTGTCTCGATAAAGCAGGAGTCTATTTTCTTTTCCTTCAGGAAATCTAAAAGCCCTTTGAAGTTTTTTGGCTCGATGAAGGTGACATTTCCTTTTTCGCCAAAGTGGACTTTCACAGGAATGCTCTTTTCAAGAGGGATTTTTTCTTCTGAAATAACCCTCTCTAGCAGCCCCCTGGCAGCTTTGCTAACCTCACAGGTCTTTTCATAGGAATCGACCGGTCTGAAATACACTCTTGCCATAAAGGTACATCTATCAAATATGCTTTACCACTTCCTCAGGTAATTGCACTCCGGGTCGACTTCAATGAAGTGCGTTGCAAGTTCCTGCCGGAAAGACAGGCACTGATTTTCAGCCCTTGCGTCAGCTGCGATTCTTGGCACATGAGCTACATCGCAAACCCAGGATTTGTTTTGCGGCATCGGGTCAAGAAGGCATGGCCCGTTTGAGAGGTCCTTATCCAGAAGTTTTGCGTTTTTGCATTCCTGCACGCAGGCATCCACAAGGGTTTCAAGGTACAACTCTTCTGGAGTCTTTTCCGGCCCTTGGGTCTGGTTTTCTACCGGGGGCTTTTCAGTGCAACCGCTAAATGCGATAAGGCAGACAAGCAGGAGGACCGAAATGATTACCAATCCTTTTTCCATAAACTACTCTTTTGATATAGTATTGCTTTTTGCAAGGATTGGGTATAGCGTCCAGGCATGTGAGATAATGAAATGAAAAATAAAATTTGTAATTTGAATTTACTTGACGAGGCTTCTTCCAGCATAAGGAAGTGGGCGGTTCATCTCTTTTGCCTCTCTTTCTATCCTGAGCAGCTCGTTGTAGATTTCCACCCTTTCGCCCCTGCTTGAGCCGTGCTTTATGAACTGCCCGACGGCAACCGAGAGGTATGCGTCTATGAAATCTCCCGGCGCCCTTTTGCTCCTGTGGGAAATCATGTGGAGGAGCCGGTTTTCAAGACCGAACCTGATGGTGTCCAGTGTTCCAGTTACGGTTCCGTTCTGGTTTATCTTGACGAGAACCGCATTGGTGGATTTCTGCTCGACTCCTTTTTTTACTCTCTCAAGCTGTGTGACATACAGGTCGTCGCCGACAATCATCATTCCATCAAGGGCCTTTGTAACTTCTGCAAATCCCCTGAAATCATTCTGGTCAAGAGGGTCTTCTATGGACATTACCTTTATTGGGGAATTTGAAATCAGGCCTTTGTAGAACTCTACCATTTCCTCAACGTTTCTTTGCTTGTCGCCAGCAACCGGTGTGTACAGCCCGTCCTTGAAGAACTCGCTTGCCGCGCAGTCAAGAGCCAGCCGGAAATCTTTGGTCTCATAGCCCGACATTTCTATTGCTTCTTTTACCTTGCCAATAGACCAGTCCAGGTGCTGTGCCGGGGAGAACCCACCTTCTTTTCCGACCAGTGCTTCTCCCGTGGCATTTCTCAGGTTCTTGAAGACCTGCATTACCATGCAGTAGCCCTCCTCGAAGCTTTCTGCAGAGGCGGGAACGAGCATCAACTCCTGTATGGGGTTGTATGGCTTTCCCGATGGGTCGAGAGCGCCGTGAAGCCCGCCGTTTATTATGTTGAAGCAGGGCACAGGCATTCTCATTCTTGTTCCAAGCTCCTCTGCAAGGTACTCCGGGACGCTAACTCCTTTCGAGTGCGCCGCCATTTTTGCCCAGGCAGAGCTCAGCGCGACCGATGCGTTTCCGCCAAAACTTTGCATCTGGTGGCCTCCAAGCTGCACAAGGTACTCGTCAAGCGTTTTCAGGTCTGAAGGGTCGAAGAGCATCAGCTTTGGCACAATCTCCCGTATGTTTTTGACCGCTTCGTCAACCGGGGCTGCAACCGCTTCGTAGTCTCCGTCTGAAGTTCCCTGAGGCGCCGAACCAAAAAATGTTCCATCATCCGTCTCAATCCATACGCCCACAGTTTTATTCAGTTCAGAATCCGCTATCCAATCTGCCTTAATTGATTTTATCTGCATTTTGCGTCATGACTATTTGTCGAGAAAACTATTTAGGCAATACCTAGAAGAGGTTAGTAAACTGAATCTGCC
This sequence comes from Candidatus Aenigmatarchaeota archaeon, assembly GCA_016932615.1. Taxonomy (NCBI): domain Archaea; kingdom Nanobdellati; phylum Candidatus Aenigmatarchaeota; species Candidatus Aenigmatarchaeota archaeon. Next base: position 51,572 of record JAFGCN010000018.1, on the reverse strand, counting down.
TGACGGCTCAGTGAATCCAGCTTGATGGATTGCTCGACCCATTCGATTATTTCTTCAGCATAGTCTTTTAAGAGGCCCCATTTTCTGGAGGATACGGGGGAATAAGCCAAGCTGTGCTTGTCCTTTGTGTATAGCTTTGCCTGTTCAAGCAGGCCCTCAAGTTGGGCGAGGTTTCTTAGCGTTTCTTCTCCGTACTTTCCGCTTCTTACCTCCTTTTCATAAGATTTCAGCGTGCCTGCAAGGGTGTCTAAGGTGTACTCTTTTGTTGCGCTTTTGTCTTTACCTTCAGATACGACAAGCGTTGTTCCTGAAGTCCTTATTTCACGTACAATCATGCTTTCACCTGAATTAATTAGTGCATTTTGGTATTTAAGATACTTAATTTCTGTCGTGAATCTGGTCAGGACATAATGAGTACTTCACTTCTCAGTGTTGCATTTAAGCCAACCCTCAAAAAAATGCTTGTCTTTTGGGTGGGTCAGAAGGGACGCAACCTTTCCCTTTTCAACCCACTTTGCCTCAGGATTAAGTGGGTCAATAGGCTTGAGCGTTTCCTGGCTTGTCCTGAACTGAAACATGTGGATGTTTTTTGTTTCATGTTCGTCATCACCCTGGCCGCCTTTTCCAATCTTGAACCTAGAGTAAGAGCCAAGGTCACTTACAAGCCCAAGTTCGCTCACTCCAGACTCCTCGTAAATCTCGCGCCTTGCTGCAGTGAGCGCATCTTCTCCGGGGTCGATGTGGCCTTTGGGAAGCGACCAGGAATTTCCGTTTTGGTTTACCACAAGTATTTTTTCGCCGGGCCCCACTACTATTCCGCCCGCGCTGTAGGTTGTTTTCATAACTAGTCCTGCTTTCTTTTTTTGCCGCCCGTAAAAATGGCTTTATAATAGCTGGTGTGCCAGAGCGTGTGGAAGACAGAAACGACAGTCATGACGATTCCGCTTTCATAGTGCCAGAATGAAAGATTGAAGGGGACGCTTATGCCAAGACCGAGGTCGAGGTTCATTGCAATTATCATTCCAGTGAGGCCGCAAACAACAAAGCTTAGAAGAAGAATTATATTCCATACTTTCCTGTGGGTCACCATAGCCAGAGTGCCTTTTTTAGTAAGGAAGTAGGTCAAGGCATAAAGAGCGCAGAGAATAAGCGTCAAGGATATGAGATAATACTCCGTTCCTCTGGTACGGGTTTGGGTCTGTTTTCCTGACACATTACCTGTTAAGGTATCAACTACGCCAGACTGCTTCTCTCCGATAAGGTCTTCTTCAGGACTCTCAGAGAGGTCGCATATTCCGTTATTGTTTTCGTCGACAAACATTCCACACTTTCCTTCGCAGTTTACCTCTCCAAAGGGGCACTCCACTGCATAGCAAACTCCAAACATAAGCAATATCCCAAAAAGCAAAATGAGTTTTTTCATAATAGAGATGTACGGAAGATATACTCCTGCCTGCTGGCTCTTTGCAAATTCTTACAATCCGATGCTGCCAGAGTTATGCACGGCCTGAAAAGCAGATAGATGCCTTATGCAATTACTGTGGCAACAAGAAGGATTACTCCGATGAGCACCAAAAGGGGCTTCATAACTGTTAGCATTATTTATATATTTATTTTAGCATTGGCTCAAGCTCTTCCAGCATATCTATTATTTGTGCGGGCTTATATTCTTCAAGCTGGCTTTTGCTGTAAAAGCCCGTTGTTATCGAAACAGGAATTACTCCCGCTTCCTTTGATGCGACTATGTCCTTTGGGTGGTCTCCAACATATATTGCTTCTTCCGGCTTTACTTCAAGTTTCGTAAGAGCTTCCCTGATTAGTTCCGGCTTTTTTATCCCTTTTTCTCCACCGAAAACGATTTCAAACGTCAGCCCTTTGTTTTTCTCTGTGCCCAGAACTTTGCGTATCCGCTTAGCCCCACACCCTGAGATTATGCCCAAGAGTATCCCTCTTTCTGAAAGGCGCTTTAGATATTCCCTTTCCCTTATCTCGCATTCCTTGTAGGTTTTTGTTATGCAAGCTTCCCATTTTTTCTCAAGTTCTTCAATCCTAATGGGATTTCCATTTAGTTCTGCCAATCTTGTCAGGAAACCCTTCAGGGTATTTCCCCACTTTTCATCAGTTGTCAGTTTTTTTCCTGAAAGTCCGTGAGCTTTTTCGAATTCGAGAAGCGCACATTCAAGTGCCTGCTCTGAATCGACAAGTGTCAGGTCAAAGTCGAAAAGCACCGCCTTTATCATTATTTTAGAATTGCTTAATCTTTTAGGGCTATTTTTAAGAATCTACTACTAAGTTTATGCAGGAGTAGCCAAGTCTGGTCTCATCCCTTCTTTCTTTGAAAAGAAAGAAGGTCTGACAACCCCAAAGAAACAAAAATTTGGGTTATAGTATACCAGAAAAAGGCGCTGGACTCAAGGTCATCCCTTCTTGCAAGAAGGTCTGACAACCCCAAGAAGCAAATTCGCTTCGCAGAAACGATGGCGATTGAGACATCCAGTCTTTTAGTAAGTTCGGCGGTTCGAAGTAATCTCCGTTCTTTAACCAGAACGGGGATAATGTGGCACCTGGGAAGAACGAAAAGTTTTTTCTTTGGGGTGACCCACAGACCTTTCTTTTTAAAGAAAGGGATAGGCGAAAATCCGCCCTCCTGCATCATTTTTTGAGGTTTGGCAGTTACTATGCGCATTGTGACGATAAAATAATAAAACAATAAATACCAGAATTGCCTTATAAAAAAAGGTGAACTAAAATGGCAAGAAATAATGGCGGAAGTCCTACTATTGCAGGGCTTGTGGTTGGCGGCCTGGCTGCGCTTGGCGCTGCTTACCTTATAGGGCCAGAGATTGTGGATGGCGTTGCCGGAGCAGACCCTCTTGGATACTGGCAGGCCCTGGAGGCCGCTGCTGCAGGCATACTTGGCTACAAGGTTGGCGAGTATGTTGCCGGAGGCGACAGTCGCCCTCCTTCTTACGCGATGGCTTACCCCGGCGTTGAGTCAGCAAAGGCCACAGCATAATTGTTTTATTTTGGCTTGTTTTTGGTTTTTTTAGTGTCTTTGGCGCCATGCGCTTTTTTGGCTTTAAAGGGTATTTGGTGGGCTAGAGGAGCATATGTTCCAAAAAAACATTACTTTTGTAATGCTTTTGAACTACAAAGGCACTATAGTGTAACTCCACAGGCGAAAACTATTTATTTAAAATATACTATTAAATTTAGGTGACAAAAATGACAAAAATAGGATACATCGGAGCAACCTTGGGTGCTTTGGCAGGTCTTTACGCAGTCGCATCACTTATTGACCCTGCAACCGCAGTAGAGGCTGCAAAAACCGTCGCAGAGGGAGCAACAACCGCTGCAACAACCACAGAGGCAGTCGACCCTCTTAGCTTCATGAACGCCCTGTACGCAGGTGCAGCCACCCTTATCGGTGGTACCGTCGGAAGCTACGCGGAGAACGCCGTGTCTGGTCCAAAGGCATACTCAGCTTACCCAGCAGCGGCTAAGGCATAAGGTCTTTTCTTTTTGCTTTATTTTTGCTTATTTCATCCATTCAGCGGGAGCTATCTTCCATTACAATTGAACTACTTCTGTAGTGAGGGCTACATTTATATCAAATATACATTGATCGAAAGCAGAATATGGGAAAAATATCTAACCACATAAACTATCTGCCTACGGCCTTGCTTGCCTTGGTCGGTGCCGGTGTTGTGGCGTACCTTTCGGATGGTGTCACTGCTTCGGACGCCCTATACACAGCTTTGGGCGTGGGTGCAGGAGCGCATGTCGGCGCATACCTTGGAGGAGATAACAAGTACCCAGAGCCGTACCAAAGCAGGCCTGCTTCTTCCAAGGAGTAATTTTTTGTTTTTGCCTCTTTTTTATATAGTTATTGCTGAGATTATCTATTATGGCGCAGGAAAAAAAGAGGATGCCTCAGACAATGGCAGGGCTTATAAACTACAGCGATGAGGTTGAAGAAGGGATTAACCTGAAGCCGGAAGTCGTTCTGGCTCTTGGTTTTGGAATCTGCCTTATTTTGGTTCTTTCGAGGATAATCTTCTAGGGTTTTTGGCTATTTATATTAAAATAAGCCGCTCTATTGCCACTTTTCTACCCCTTTCCTTTCCAAGTGCCCTTAGATTCTCTTCTACGAATATTGCAATTTTCTCTTCTGACGGGTAGTCTTCTGGAGTTTCAAGCACTATCGGAACACCATTTGAAACCTGCTTTTCCATTTCCTTTGGCAAAACCAGCTTTTTTATTCCAAGCCGTTCGATAACCTCTTCCATAGGTATTAGGTGCTTTTCCGGGGCTTTTTCCAGTTCCTCGAAAGTTACTGCTTCATCAATCCCGAATTTTCCGGCTGCGATTCTCCGAAGGTATTTCATGTGCGCGCCCGTCCCAAGCTTTTCGCCCATGTCATGGAAGAGCTTCCTGACGTAAGTCCCGTGCTGGCAGTGGATTATTATTGTTGCGTCCTGCCCCTCAATTCTGTCAATTTTCATGCAGTGGATTGTCCTTTGCCTCTCAACTCTTTTTACTCTTGAAAGCCGGGGCGGAAGTTGCGTTATGTCTCCGGTAAACTCGTAAATTATCTCGTGTAGTTTATCTGTATCAAATTCGGAGTGCATATGCATTATGCCTGTGTAGGTCTTGTCAGCTTTTTCGAAAAAGGGAACGAGCTTTCTTGCCTCGCCAACCAAGACCAGCAGGACCCCAGTGACTTTCGGGTCAAGTGTCCCGGTGTGGCCGCACCGTTTTTCCCCAAATATTTTCCCGACTCTCTCGACGCAGTCAAAGCTTGTGGGGCCTGAGGGTTTATCGAGAATAATGAGGCCTGATACCATAAAATATCTTCAAATTAGAAGCCAAAAATTTCGACATTTGCTCCCTTCCGGAGTTTAGCTTAAATACCCCGACAGATAAAGCCGCATATGGGCGCTGAGGTTGTGGATGTTGGGAGGGATTTAGCGAGTAGGCGAGATTTCAGGCAGGTGGGAGAGGAAAGGGTGGGCAGGAATTGGGTGCGGCTGATGGAACTGACAAGGTGGAATGAGAAAGAGAGAAAAGACAAGGCGTATTCGGCCTGGAAAGTGAAGTACGACTAGCTGAAGATTCTTGGGCTTAGTTTTTGACACCCAAGATGGTTTGAAATTCATTGATTAATTCTTTTTCTGAGTTTGCTACTGCCTTTTCTGCGTTTTTGATATCCTCGAGAATGTTCTTTAAGCTTGTAAAGTCCATGTTCTTTCCATCTTTGCATTTTGCCTCGGTGTGTGTTTTGGTTCGCATTATTTCAAAGTGTAGTGCTTCCAAAAGCTCTGGAGTCTTGCCGCCGAAATAAAGATTGCCTTTTTTATTCAAACAATCCAAAAATGTTCTATGTGCTATCCTGAAATTTTCTTCGATTTCCTTCAATTCTTTTCCAGAAATATTACTTTCCTTAGCCCATTTCACACCTTCAGCATAATTCTTATAATCAACAAGTTTTTCAAATAGTTCCTCTATAGCATCTGCTCTCTTTTCGTGCAGTTTTGAATACCGTATCGTTTCTTGCTTCAGTTTCTCTTTATAAGCTTCCAAGTCTTTATCCAAGTATAATTTAATCAATGACTTAATCAACAAAGCTATGATTCCAGAAGCTACAAAAAAGTAGAGCGTATTCTGCAGCAAAGCAATCAAATCCATAATCTAATTAGCCGCTATTTAAGGAGTCTTCCTTAAAACCTCGTAATAGGTCACATCTCCCTCCTCGTCAACAACTGCCCAGAGCATCTTTGCCCGGATGTTGTGCGCCAGCCGGACGGCTCTGGAAAGCTCTGGAAATGAGCAGGTGTAGTTCTCGGGGACTGCATGGACAATCCACTTTGTGTGCTCCTTTACTGACTTTGGCCCTCTCTTCAGCTTGACTCCCCTGCCGTAAACCCTGAAATGGGTGCCGAACTTGAAGCCAGTCCTGACAAGAAGGCCTCTTCCCCTAAGCTCCTCGTAAACCTTGAACTTCCAGGGAAACTCTTTGTCGGCATTGCAGGCAATCTGGTAGAATTCTTCAGAGCTTACCTCCGTGCCATCTTTTGAAACCCGAAGCTTGTTTCGCCTCATCAGCAAAAGGGCTTCCTCAAAGGAAAGCTCATTTTTTTCCTCGTCTACCTTTCCAAAGCAGCCAAGGTCATAAATCTCCTCGGCGTCCTGCTTTCCCCAGATGTGGACTTTGTTTTCAAAGAATTTTCCGGAATAGACTTTTTTTGGGGCTTTTGAAAACGGCTCTTCCTGGAATACTTTTGGCTTTGCCTCGTCGTAATCTCCTTCCCCGTAATCTTCGTCTGTTTCTTCCTCACCGGAATCATCATCCCGTTCTTCAGCAAATTCTTCGTCAATGGTGGCTTCTTCCTGAGCTTTGGCCTTTTTTGTCTTTGCCCCGGTTTCTTTCTTTTTGCTCACGCCCTTTGGCTTTTTGGCGCTTTTCAAAACCTCTGCAGTTTCTTCCTCTTCGGAAAAACTTGCACTTTCCTCAAAGTCGACAGCCTTTGCTCTTTTCTTTGTTCCGGACTGTTTTTTTGCGCTCATAATCTCATATTGTCTACAATATTGTTTATCTTGCAGTCCTTGCAGAATTCCTCGGACTTGAAGTCTATGTCCCTGGCTGAAGCGGACTTGTGCATTATGCACCTGGGATTAGGGCAGTCACCAATCCCATTCATCTTTCCTATGCAGTAGATTGTTTCTTTCAGGAGACGGCTTGTTGTCCGGTCATTGTTCGGCCTTTCCTGATAAAATTCCGGCCTTAGCCGATGGGTAGAAAGGACTACAGGCCCGTTTGGCTGGACCGACATAAATACGAAATTAAGCTTGTTTGAGTATAGGTCCTTGTCTGTTATGGCGATGACCTTTCCTGAAAGCCCCTTCAGGGCGTCGACAATCACGTCTACAAGGCACTGCTTTCTGTAGAGGTTCTCTGCCGTTTTAGGGCTGTGTGTCCTTGCATAAAGCCGTACAATGCACCCTTTCTCCTTGAGAGAGCGCTTAAGCTCCTCGACGGTCGTTTGGTCTACATTATCAAGGGGAATCAAGTCGATTTCAGGTCTCATAATTTCCCTTGCAGATATATTAAAGCTAGGTTTCTTCTGACCTATCTATTAGGGGCAATAAGGCACCGAATGGTAATTATATCCTGCGGTAAGAGAATTATGGGCAAAAAGGTGTTTTTTGCGGTTTCTTTTGTCTTTCTTATGGCGGTTGGCGCTATATTCTTGATTGGGCACTTTGCGGGGCAGGTGTCACAAACCGCCTGCCAGGGCCGCCAGGATGATCTATTTGCGCTTCTGGGCGAGGAAAATCACTGCCAGAGCGATTCTGACTGTAGCGTTGCTTCATTTGGCTGCCCCTTTGGCTGCCACACCCTGGTTAGTCTTGATGCAAACATTACCCGCTTGGAAGAGTCTGTTCTTGAATATCGGGAGGAATGCGCGGAGTGCAGCTATCAGTGCGGAACCGGGCCGAAGGAGACTGAGATTAAGTGCCGTCAGAACAAGTGCGTCTGGATTCCGGCGGTTCCGAGCCCGAACGAAACAATTGAATAGTTACAGTACTTGGCAGGGCTTAAAAGATAATGCGGGGGGTGAGACTTTCGTAAACCAATTCGGCAAGTTTTATCCGCGAAGCGGTGAAACTGCCTCTTTTTGGTCCTGGAGCTTTTTCTTGCGAGAAAAAGCTTCATTCGAACTCACGTAGGGACTATTGTGGAATCTTATTTCTTTTTGGATTAAAGCTTTTTCTTTTCCAAAGAAAAAGATTTACCCACAAGGTTTCTCAGCCAAGCTCCTGGGCATTGCACCTGCAGGTGCCGGTAAGACACCTAAGCCTTGCACCTTTTTCTGGTATCCCGTTCTTTGGGGTTGTAAGACCTTTCTTTTAAGAAAGGGATGAGACCAGACTTGGCGACCCCCGCATAACTTAAGCTCAATTTTGTTTAAAAATAAGCCATTTGCTATTTATGGGGGAAGCATACATTACTGATAAGTTGCGACATGGGCTTGACTTGTGGAGGAGTACCTCTCTCTATGGGGCAGGAACGCCCAGAAATGAGCTGCCGGGGAAATTGGCTCCCGAATTCCAAAGTTTCATGACCTGGATGAAGATCAGCAGTGGGATCTTAAGTTCACTAGATATGCCCTCCCGGTAGGGCTTGCATCATTTGGAGTCCTCTGCGCTGTTGAGGCCGCGATGGACCAAACGGCAACATTTTGGGATATCGTCAATTATGGATGCGAGCACAGCGGATTTTATGGGGGAATTTCCGCAACACTTGGGATCGTAACCGGGCTGGACAAGACCTGGAAATAGGCAGAATTCCCAGATTATCGACTATTGCCGTTCTAAGAAAAGTATTTAAGCCCTGAATGGTAAACCAATTATCTGGTGAAGATTATGTTTGAGCATATAAGGCGGCTTTTTGAGCTTGTCAGGCCACTCCCAAAAAACCCGGTATATCAATTGGGCAGGGGGCTTACAAGAATTACTATGGGTACTATTTTAGCCCTTTCCGGAGTTTCGGTTTTTGCCTTTCCCCTGTTTTTTGGCCTAACAGATACCACTGTTGGAGGGTGCAGGTGCGCTTCCAACTGGCTTAATGGACTGACGTCAGTAGCTTTTTTCGGAAGACGCCTATTCTAATCCTTGAACTCTCCGTGTTCTTGACATGAGGGTGGTTCACTTTAATTGTTATAACTGGTGTGGTTGCTTGTGTTATTGGAGTTGGGATGCCCCCGGGTTCTGCCCGATTGTGTATTTTATTTTTTATCCAAGTAGTTTATTATGTCAGGATACGGTGCTGGATGCTGATGATACCTGCTCCAACAGAAGCGTTTGATACATATAATGGTTATGATCCTCCCCCTTCCCTGAAAAAAAGGCGCCCCCCTGGGAAATATGATTACCTAAAAGGCAAAGGGTGGATATATCGCCCGGGTCGGTATGAAGTACAGGTTACTGTCCCTTCCAATGAATCGGGGCATAATCCAGGGTTGGTTGAAAGGGCTTTTTACTATGCTTTTGGTGAGTCCGACTACCGTGGGGATGACCCCGCAATGAGGCATATTCTTGGCTCAGACCCGGCAAGCAAGCTGGAGGGGGCTTTTTTGAGTGGAGGTAATCTTTTGTATCGGGGCGATATGGGAAAGGAGATATATCTTAAATACCGCGATGTTTTGCTTAGGTTTGATGTAGTTGGAAGAAGCAGGACCCCTGAGGGTAGGTTTAAGCTTGACTTAAGGTATTCTGGTGGTGAGATAAGGCAGCCAGAGTTTGGACAGGAAGTCTTTACGGGAGCTATGGAAGAGGAAGAGAGGGCGAAGCGAGGTCTTTCTCTGATAGGTCGTCCCATCAAAGCAAGTGTTGTTCTGGAAAGAACTGGCATAAGACCACCTCCTGCAAAAAGAGTACTACCTTTAGGTTTTAGGATATAGAGGTTTGGATTATGTGGGCTGGCACTAAAATAACTCTATTTCTCTATTTTCATCAACACAATACACCTATTTTAATTTTTATCTAGGTAGTTTATGGCTAATGTTTATTCGCTAAAGGGCGAGAAAGTAGGGACAGTAAAGCTTGGAGAGGTGTTCAAAACTCCTCTTAGGGCAGACCTTATAAGAAAAGTAGTAGTTTCACAGCAGTCAAACAAGAGGAAACGTTATGGAGCTGACCCTTTGGCAGGAAAGAGGACTTCTGCCCACTACCACGGCTCTTCCCATGTTTACGGGAGGGCAAAGATGGCGAAAAGGGAGATGGCAAGAATGTCGAGAATCCACGGCGAAGGCCCGCTCCTGTTTGTCGCAAGATTTGTGCCTCAGGCAGTAAAGGGCAGGGAATGCCACCCGCCTGTAGCTGAGAAGGACTGGAGCAAGGACCTGAACAAGAAAGAGAAAAAGCTTGCCATCATGTCCGCGATTGCAGCTTCCGCCAATAAGGATATTGTTCTTAAAAGGGGCCACAAGGTTGAAGCCCTTAAGGAAATTCCTCTTGTGCTTGTCGATGATTTTGAGCAGATTGACAAAACCAAGGATGCTTATGGCGCTCTGGTTTCCCTGGGCTTGGTTGAGGAGCTTGAGAGGTCAAAGGAAAAAAAGGTCCGGCAGGGAATCGGAACAATGAGGGGAAGGCGGTACAAGAAGAAAAAAGGCCCTTTGGTGATTGTCTCAAAGAAATGCGAGCTTCAGAAAGCTGCAAGAAACATTGCGGGGCTTGATATTTCAACCGTTGACCAGCTTAACGCCGAGCTTTTGGCTCCAGGAGCGCATGCGGGCCGGCTGACCGTGTGGACAAAGTCCGCAATAGAGCAGGTCGGCAAGTGGAAGTAATTTGAATGGGATTTTTTTGATTGCAGTCTGTGCAGGGCGGCTATTAAGTATATCGATTTAGCAAATATTATGGGCGCTTTGGTAAAAAGAGCGGCTTGCAGGAAAAAACCTGCTAAAAACTCGGAAAAGTTTGTCGAGGTCGATTCTGAAAAATTTGTGCGCCTTGCCCAGGAAAAATATGACGGGCAGGTAACAATTCTTCTCAGGTTCATCGAGGAGGCGGAACGTGAGGGCAACAGGGAAAAGCTTCAGATTTCAAAGTCGATTGCGGAGTCCTGGATAAAATATTTTGAGGCGCTGAAAAGCGGAGCGAAGGATATGGCGGGAAAAGATAGGGAAGGCATAAGTGTTGTAAACAGCTTTATTGACGAGCAGGTTCATTTTTTCAGAATACTTTCAGGTGAGATAGACAAAAAGCTTCATGATCTCAGTACAGGACGATTCAGGGCAGTTCTGGAATAAGCCGTAATGCTTTATGGGCTCTTAATTTTTAGGAAATTGGGGCTGCTTTTGGAGTGACGGGAAGTGCCGCGGCCTTTGCAAGCCGCTCATAGCCCGCTTCAAGCTCTCTGGCGGCTTTTTTGTTTTCTATTTTTTTCATAATGCCTGAGGAATATTTCATGACCCCTTTGAAAATCCGGCCTGAAACCCTTGAGCCAAGGTATATCGCTACGGTTCCTGCAATAAGGGGTGCAGGGGCAAACCAGCTGTGCTGGCTCATAAATTCGGCAAACTGGGGCGAGGTGGCTGCATCCTTGGATGCTGCATAGGAGCCCTTAATTGCAATTCCGTACCAGGCAGAAGAAGCCATTAGCCCAAGCCCTACCGGAAGAAAGGTTTTTAGTGCAGTTCCTGCCATTTGGGTTCCACTGCTCGCTGGAGACCTTCTTCCTGGAACCTGAGGGTTCGCTTTTAACTGGGAAGCCATACCACTATCGTAAGCAGGCGCGCCCGGACGCCCTGCAACGGGGCTTTGAATTCCTCCCGAAGAATATGTGCCATTAACGCCTGAAACTATGCTTTGCCTGCTTCCTGGAGCATGAGCGCCGTTATACTGTCCGGAAGCAGAAACAGGAACTGCAGTTTTGCCAGTGGCGTTTTCATACTGAGCCATGGTATTGTTTACAATTGTGTTTCCGGAAGTTGCGGAGCTCCCGGAAGAATTATAGCTTGCGCCTGTGGGCGGAGCGGCTGCAGTTGAAGTGTATTTTCCTTGCGGTAAAGCTAAAGAAGCGATATATGGCCCAGTTATATCCTGAATATTGCCAGGAGTTCCCTTTTTGGGCGGGCTTTCCATAATATTAGCTGGCGGGAGTACTTAAGCGGTTTTGGTTTGTCAGAGTGGTTTGGGGAGGTTTGCAGGAAAGCAAGGATCTGCGAACAAGCTTTACCTGTCTTGAATATATATTTCCTTAGGAAAGTTATGGCTGCCTGTAAAAAGAGGGCTTCAAGGAAGACCTCGTGCCCAATGGAGGATTTTTCTCCCATTCAGATTGATTTTGACCAGCTTCTCAAGGAAACAGAAGGCAGGTATAACGAGCAGGTTACTGTTCTTTTGAGGGCGATTGACGAGGCAGAGCGAGAGGGAGATCTTGAGCGGCTGAAGGTTGCAAAAGGGGTTTCAGAGACATGGATAGAATATTTTGCTGAGGTTAAAAAGGCACTAAAGAAATGCGCAAAAGACGATAAGGAAGGGTTGAAGGCAGCTGAAGAATTCATAGATGGGCAGATGAAATTTTTTGAAATTCTTTCCGGTGAGATCGACAAGAAGCTTAGCGAGGGAAAAGCGGGACGGCTCAGAAAAATTCTTGAGTAGTATTTATCTCCTTTCCTGCGCTTTTTTGGCCTTTTGCACTATGGAATCTGCGGCCAAAAGGGAATCTGCCGCGCGGTCTTCCAGCTTTTTGTATCCGTCTACAAGCTTTTTTGCAGGGCCTTTTGCAATTTTTTCTGCAGTTGGCCTAAGGCGCTCGACGATTTTATCTGTTGCAAGGTAAAGCCCAAGGATTGTCGGGATTCCAATGGCTAGCGGCTCGAGCCCAATCCAATCCCTTCCAAGAACACCTCCATGTTCCTGCAGGTATTCTGCCACAGGTTCGCTTTTTTGGGCGATTTTTGCGCCAATCCAATATGTAATTGGCGCTCCGATTGCAAGGTAAACTCCAAGCTGCGCTTTTTTGGATAGCTGGGCGGGCTTTGCGCCTGGTGGGGGGAAAGCAGAGTATGGGGCTGTGTTTGCCAGGTAGGGCGAAGCAATTGAGGAGTTGTATTGCGCCATTCCTGCCCGATTCACTACAGGTGGAGCTGATTTTTCCTGTCGGTACGCACCCTGCACATTTTCCAGGATTGTTTTTCCTCCTGCCTTGATTTCTCCTTCGGTCATATTCCTCTTGCAGGCATCGGGCCTGCCGGCGCGGCGCCTGGCTTTTGAAGGGCTTCGTAGCCCTTATTCAGCTTGTCTTTTTTCTGGTACACTTTCTGGACGACTTTGCTTGCGCCCTTGAAAACTGCTCCAGATACCTTGGTTAGTCCGTAGGCCATGCCGATTCCCAGGGCGAGTCCTCCGGGTCCTCCTAGACTCCCAATATAGGGTAGACTAGAGTATGCCAATCCAGGGAATGCTGACTGGGCTATGTTGAATCCGGCTTTGTAAACAAGTGCTGAGGGGATTAAGGGGATAAACATGGAAGCCAGCATTCGTCCGGGGCTTGGGGGGACGGGCATCTGAGGATTTGGCCCCTTGCCCGGGCCCAGCTGCTGCGCCATTTTGCTATCATAATTTGGCGCGACCTGCATCTGCCCCGGCGATTTTCCAGGAGTGGCGGCATAGTTAACTGGGCTTTTTGAGCCCTGCTTCATATATGCCGCATCTACACCAGACATGATTTTGTGGTTTGTGGGTGGGCCGTAGTTTGCTCTTGAAGTTGCCGCCTGCTCCCGGGCAAGATAGTTTTGGATTGCTGGGGGAAGCGCCTCGTATAATTCCTCGGCGGCTTTTTTTGCCTCCGGGTTATTAGCATCTCCTTTGGAGGTCTGCCTGAAGTAATTTGGGTCAAAGCCAACGGGGGGATTGACATTGCCTGCCGACCGTGCCTTCGCACCTTTATTTTCAGAGTATCCAGAATATGCTCCTTTTGCTGAGGAATCAGCCATAATACATATCTGCTATAATATACAAGAGGGGCGAATTTTTTGCCTTTTAGACCCTTTTAATCTTTTGCTATTTATCTTATGGTATCATTTTGGGAGCTAGTGGAGCATCCGGTTACGAGCGAAAAGGCGGTTCGGCTCATAGAGAGCGAAAACAAGCTGATTTTCAAGCTGAAAGTCCTTAAAACGCCCCGGATGGTGGTAAAGCAGGCCTTTGAAGAGGAATTCAAGGTCAAAGTGGAAAAGGTTAACACGCTTATTGACCGGACAGGGAGCAAGAAGGCAATCGTTAAATTGAAGCCAGAAAGCCCTGCAGGAGATATTGCCGTTAAGCTTGGCGTAATTTAGGTTTTTGAGGTGCGATTATGGTTTTTGAATATTCTGGCGATGGCGAACCTGTGATGTGCGGAAGGCCGGGCAAGAAGACCCCAGAAAGAATTCTGGAGCGGCAGGCGCTTAATCTAAAATTACTTCCCGGTGATACCTATGAGAGGTGGTGTGATGCTTCAGGATTAGGCGGATTAGATACCGCAAGTTTTGCTAAAGAGATTGCCGAAGTTAGTTACCTCAAATGGAGGGGGGATATTTGCGATTCCTGTGGAGCAACGTACAATCTGTTTAATCAATTAAAACACACGGGAGTTTTGCCCTTGGAAACAGGAGATGTTATGGAGATTAGGGATAAACAAATAAAGTATCTATCTGAAAATTCGGATTGTCAGATATGTCCAATGAGAGACTTGGTTCTAGGTACTGCCAGAAAAATTCAGTTCTAGCAGTACTGTGCTTACTGCATCCTCATTGAGTTTTACTCTTTTTTTGAGCTTTCCTAGGCGCTATTATTATGGAAGAAAAACTCAACTTTGCAGGGCTTACCGGAGAATATTCTGAGCTGGAAAAAGCCAAGATTGTAATTCTTCCCGTTCCGTTTGATAAGACCAGCTTTTGGCTTCGGGGCTGGACAGAGGGCTCTGAAAAAGGTCCTGAGGCGATAATCAAGGCCTCCCAGTACATGGAGCTTTACGACATCGAGACGGATTTTTCAGTTTGTGAAAAGGGAATTTATACAGCCGAGCCGATTGGTGCGGATAGTTCAAAAGAGCTTGTGGAAACAGTTGAAGCTGAAGTGGCGCGGCTTTCTTCAAAGGGCAAGTTTACTGTGATTCTTGGAGGCGAGCACACCGTGAGCATCGGCGCGATAAGGGCTCACGCAAAACAGGGCGTCCTGACGGTTGTCCAGCTTGACGCCCACACGGACCTGAGGGACGAATACAATGAAGATCCCTTAAGCCACGCCAGCGTGATGGCAAGGGCAAGGGAAGTTGCAGATATTGTTCAGGTTGGAATCCGGAGCATGGATGACACGGAACTCGAAAAAACGGAAACCGGAAAAATCTTCTACGCCAAAGACCTCTGGAATACTGAGAGCTGGATTGAAGAGGCAGTCAGGTCCGCAGGGCAGAAGGTCTATGTGACAATTGATTTGGACGTTTTTGACACAGGAATCATGCCTTCGACGGGCTCTCCCGAGCCGGGCGGGCTCCAGTGGTACCAAGTTCTTAAGTTCTTAAAGCGGCTCGCCGAGGAAAAAGAAATTGTGGGGTTTGACCTTGTTGAGCTTTCGCCAAATCCTCAGAACAAGGCGCCCGATTTCCTGGCAGCAAAGCTGGTATATGCTTTCCTAAGCTATATTTTTTGCAGGCGGGAGTAGCTACACGAGCGATTAAACACTTAAGATTACCAGAAGAAGAATATTATGACCCATCTTGTTTTTGAGATGGACGACGAGTCTCTTAAGCAAGAGATTGCCGACCTTATTACAAAATTAGATTACCCGCTAAGATTCGAGAGAATAATTATAACCCAAAGCTGCAAGGTCGAGTTCCTGAAAGGAGACACCGGAAAGGACATGGAGATTTTCGTAAACCCAGAAAACGAAAAGGTGAAAAACCGCCAGCTTTTCCGGGGCTACTTTGTGCGGTTTATCTTTCTTTTGCTGAACGAAAAGGAAGGCGTGAATAAGGAAATCCAGGAAAGGATAGACTGCCCGCGCCTGGTGCCGCAGGTTCAGGATTTTTTTGCTGACCTTCGGGCGGCAAAGCACGGGTACCTCAAGATTATGAAGCAGTTTTTTGTCGAGCTTATTGCCTCGAAGGTTTACTCCTCAACGCCCCTTTCCAAAAAGGAATTTGCAGAATTTTACCTGCACTATCTCGTGATGAAGCGCATGAAAGAGCCAGAGGAACTTGAAACAATGCTGATGCCTGTCCGGCCTCACGGGATGCAGGCATTGATAAAAGAGCTTGAAGGGCTTAACTACCCTTTTCAAATGGGAAGTAAAGAGCTTGCGAAGGCCTGGGCAGAAACCCTATACAAATAAGAATCAATAAACTCGTCGGCGAGTTTTATACAAGGGTCAGACTTGGAATTTTCCGTCTTTGTAAATTACGACTTCTTTTCCACCTTCGAGCGTTGCGGTGACTTTTCTGTTTTCTGTGTTGAAGATGTCTACGTGAATTGGGGAATCATTGAAGCCAAGCTTCATTAGCGCACCTTTAGAGGTTTTTGACAGGTCGCCGTCATAGGTGTTCCATAGGGATTTTCCAAGAGCTAAGTGAGAATTCCCAAATTTTCCTCCAACATTTTCGTCAAATAGGGTGGTTGCCATATATTTTGTGATTCTTGAAAGTCTCTTGTCAGTCATGGAAAACTCTCCGATGTGGTCTCCTCCAGGCGTTTTTATCATTTCTTTCAGGAATTTTTCTCCTTGCTTTGCTTTTGCCCTTACGATTTTCCCGTGTTCAATGTCGAGCTGGATATCTTTAATGAGATTTCCAAATCTGTAAAGCGGAACATTGAAGGATATGTGTCCGTTTATGTCTCTGCAGTCGGGGCTTGTATAGATCTCGAAGCTTGGAATGTTTCTTCCTTCGCAGCCACACCACTTGCGCTTTTTTCCGATTCCAATGGTCAGGTCTGTTCCTCTGGCCTCGACTCTGACTTTTTTTATCTTGAGCTTATCCAGCTTGCTTTTTATTCTGTTGACCTCTGCCGAGATTTCCTTCCATTTCTTTATTGGATTTGGATTGTCAAGGTAGCATGCTTTTATGATCTCCGCCCAATACTCCTTAAGGGTCATTTTAGCCTCCTTTGCCATGCCTTCTGTACCATAGAGTGCAAGAGTCCAGGTGAATTTCTTTTTGTTTTCCTTTTCGTTAATCCAGTCCAGGTACGGTTTCCAGGCATTCTGCCGGGCCATTATCTTTTTCGGGTTTATTCCCTCAAGCTCATGCGGATTTGTTTCAGAAATAATGCTTATGTTGTGGTCTATTGTATCGACTCGCGACTTCATAAATTTTTTTGGGAAATATGTGAACTGCTTTTCGCTTCCTATCTCAAAAAAATCCCTCGAAATGCCTTCAGGCAGGTACTGGATTATCGCATGCGCTTTTGCCTTGAGGACCGCCCTCTGAAGTGGGGCAAGCATGGGCTTAGCGCATTCAGGCACCTGAAGGAATACTACTTCCCCCGGCTTTACACCTTTTCCTCCACCCAGCGCAAAATTTACCAATAAATCAGCGTATTTGTCTAGAATTTTTTGGGGCGGTTGGTAAGCCATACCTTAATCTGCAAAAATGTTTTTAAATCACCTTACAAACAGCATGCAGTGGCAATGGCCTTTTTCCCGGATTTCGTCCCTGTGAAATATGCAGGGGCAGATAATTTTCTTGTCTTCCGCCTTTTTTCCGGTGACTTTCCGGCAGGGGCAATAGGCGCAGCCGTAAATATTTTCGTTATGGACGAGCCGCCGGATTACCGCCTCGACGATTACCTTGTTTGGGTTGAGCCGGATTCCCTCCTCGTCAGCATAAGCTTCATAATTTTTCATCAATTGGGCGACCTTTTCCTCGGTTGATTGGTCCTTTGCCTCCTTTTTCATAGATAATTCAGGATTAAAAGCTTAAAAGTCAGCCCCTTTCTTTAGAAAAAGAAAAGGTCTAACAACCCCAGAAGAAAACTGCTTAAGGGGTATTTTTGTGTGTTTTCCTCGGTTGCAGTTTTTAAAATATAAGCCCGGGGTCATACCTTTCTTTTCCGGGAGTTTCACTAAAAAGAAAGGGCTGACAACCCCAAAGAAAAACCCACTCTCAAATTGTCGTTCTGAAGGAATCTGGCATATGTCAAATTTTTTAAAAAAATGAGCCCGGGAGGATTTTCATCTTCTCCAAGAAGAGTTCTTTCTTAGAGGTGTCGGGCGTTCTTTCTTTAGAAAGAAAGCCTGACTTTGAACCCCCGACCTCCTGGTACCTTCTGATACTTCTGGACGAATGCAGGCATTTTGGCTGAACAAGTCCTTCCCCTGAGGCATTCTTTCTGCGAAGCAGGAATATGCCTCTTTTGGGATTGAAACCTTTTCTCGCGAGAAAAGGGCTCAACCGAAGCCAAGCGCTCTATCCAAATTGCTCCCGTATCCTATTCTCCTGACCAAATTAGCCAAGGGAAACCCTTTCTTTGGGGTGACCCTTAGACCTTTCTTTTGGAAAGAAAGGGATACGGACTGAGCTACGGGCCCATAAAAATAGATGATTTCTTAAAAGGCAGAGGGTAGTTTATTTCCTCTGTAAACTTGTGTCTGTTCAATATGGTCTCTCAACCGCCCATCCATATCAAAAAGCGCCCGCCCGACGGTGGCAAGATTGTTGGGTCCAAGGGTTGTTTTTGGGAGAGTTAACTCTATTGCGGGATAAGGTTCGCCGCTACCGTCAAGGATATATCCATGCACAGCAGACGCGGGACCATTTCCTGTCCACTCTATTCGGTATCTTGTCCCCAAATGGGTCCCTGCCCCTCTGCCATTTTCCCCCCGGAGTATTTTGTTTGCCTCCTTCAAGGAGGGGGGTATCTGATAAAGATTCAGTTGTAGGGGACCTTTTGCAGAGGATATTTTGCGGACAGATTCCGGCTCTCTGTCGAATCGGTGTCCAACTTCCACCCAATAACTGCCTTTGCTTTTTCCCATAACAGTTACTACATTTCAGGAGTATTTATACTTAAGCTGTGAAGGCAACTTGGCTTTATTTTTCAAAAGCTGTTTAATTATGCACTGGGCAGACAGTTTTGCAAAGGAAATAACCGAAACCCGCCAGAAAGACCGTTTTGTCGTAGAGAGCGGGATTACTCCCTCAGGGATAGTTCACATAGGAAATGCAAGGGAGATAATGACTCAGTATTTTGTGCATAGGGCGCTTTTGGACCTTGGAAGAAAGTCCACTTTCCAGTATGTGTGGGATGATTTTGACAGGTTTAGAAAGGTTCCAAGCGGCGTGCCTGAAAGCTTTGGGGCGCATCTGGGCCTTCCTGTCTCAAGGGTTCCTGACCCTTTTGGCTGCCACAAGACGTACGCTGACCACTACAAGGAGGGCCTTGTAAAGGAGCTAAAACTAATCGGAGTCGAGACAGAGTTTATTTCTGCAGCGGAGCTTTATGGAAAGTGCAAGTTTGCCGAGAACATAAAGACTGCGCTTGAAAAGACCGAGGAGATAAAGAAGGTTCTTAATGCCGCAAGGGCTGAAGTCCTGACGCCTGAATGGCTCCCAGTCACCGTTTACTGCGAAAAGTGCGGAAAAGACAACACTAAGGTAAAATACCCCGGAGGATATGAAATAGAATATTCCTGCGAGTGCGGGTTTTCAAACAAGATTGACTTCAGGAAGGTTGGAATTGTAAAGCTCAAGTGGAGGGTGGACTGGCCTTCTAGGTGGGCTTATTTTGGAGTTGATTTCGAGAGCGCAGGGAAAGACCACATGGCATCGGGCGGCTCCTGGGACACAGGCACTCTCATCTCGAAGGAAGTTTTTGGCTACGAGCCGCCTGTCGGCACAATGTACGAGTTTATCTACCTTAAGGGGCAGGAGGAGAAGATGAGCAAGTCCAAGGGAAATGTGGCAACTCTCACCACGCTTCTTGAGATTTACGAGCCGGAAGTTGTGCGGTTCATGTACACACAGCGGCTCAAAAAGGCGGTTTTCGTGCCTTTTGACACGGATATTTATTCAATCTATGACTCCTTTGACTGCGCCGAAAAGGGGCACTATGGCCTTGCAGAGTCAGAAGACGAAACCAAGAGGAGGTACGAGCTTAGCCGGCTTGAAAACTACGAGCGCTGCCCTGTGCGGATTTCGTTTTCTGAGCTGGTAAACTTACTCCAGACAGTCTCCCCAGACAAGCTTCAGGACCAGGCAGAAGCGCTCCTGAAGCAGAAAGACAGCCAGGCAGACTTCTCAGACCTGGGCAGGGCACTTTCTCGCATGGACAAGGCGAGATTCTGGCTTGAAAACTACGCGCCTAAAGACATGCAGCTTTCGCTTATTGAGGAGCCGGTTTCTCTTGACGAGCCGCAAAAGCTTCTCCTGAAGCAAATCGCCGAAAACATAATCGGGCTTGACGGGGAAGAAGAGATTTTGAACGTCACTTACGAGACGATAAAGTCCGCGGGCCTCAAGCCAAAAGAAATGTTTACTTTCCTATACCGCACCCTGATAGGCAAGGACCGGGGTCCCCGGTTTGGAGTCCTTGTCCTGATACTTGGTCGGGAAAAGGTTGTCGAGCGGCTAAGGGAACTTTCCGAGTGCCAGTAAAATCGGTTTCAATTAAAACAAGGATATAATAGCTTAGATAATTATGTGGGAGAACCTTGTAGGCATCCTTGTTGCGCTTCTTCTGACTCTTGCTTTCTACGTCCTTGGCAAGGTTTTCTTCTCTGAAGGGTACAAGGGACACCCGAAGCATGGCCACCAGCAGGCATGGGGGCTGGTAATATTTGCGATAGGGGCGATTGCGCTTACGGCGCTTATACTGGTACACTTTTTTGGATTCTGGGTGATACTGAAAAAGTTCGTGGGATTTGTCCTGTTTGCCTTTGGCTTTTTCATGCTTACCAAGTTTCCGACCTCCTCTGACTGGCAGCCGGAGGGCTTTTTCTGGCTCGGATTCTTCCTGGGGCTTTTCTCTACCTTTTTTGGGATCTACTGGCTTTTGTTTTAGCCACTGGTGATTTATGCCTGAGCGAGAGGATATTCTTTCCTATAGAGTTTTTTAGTGATATAATTCAAGTATATTTATGAGCGTCGTCGGAGACAATGATGCCTTATTCAGGATGCTTCCAGAGATGGCGACCTACCAGAAGCCATTTTTAGGAAAGCTTGTCGCAGTTCCGCCGCTTGGGCAGGATGAGGTTTTCAATTTCACGCTTACAAAAGGCAAAGGGAGCGGCATCTGGATTGGGCTAATGTCTTTTCTGGACAATAAGGGCTACAAGCAAGTTAAGGTCGATGAAACTCTGGACATTTCGCCGGTTGACCAGGGATATTACAACCTGACTATCCGCCAGAAAGAGGACCTGGAGGGAAAAATTAAGCAGGGGCTTGGATCTGTTGCCCAGGCGGTCGCTGACTTTGAGCTTGTTTCCCACGACTTCCGGAAATACGCCGGCTTTTTGAAGATGCTTGAGACAGGAGACGAGCACTCTCTCAGGGCAACTTTCATGGATGAGGTGGACATCAGCACAGGGAACAATGCGATAAAGACGATGATTGCACGGTGGCCCACGATGGTTTCAGACTTCCTGAAGCTTGGCGACAAGCCCGAGACAAGAGGGCTCGTTGATGTTGATAAGATTTCAAAAGAGATTGGGGTTTCAAGGGCTGAAGCGGTGATACTTTCGACAAAGCAGCGGCTCTACCTGAACTGGAAGGAGATGTTTGGAGGCGAGGTGAGAAACCGCTGCCACAGGATTCTTGCGCTCAAGAACTCGAGGGAGATGACAATAAAGGAGTACCGGGAGTGGCTCCGGCCTGTTGTTACGAGGCACAAGATGCTGAAGGAAAGCATAGGCGAGCGGGGCGGGGCACTAGGAATGGCCTTTGGGACATTTAATTCCCCCGCGCAGGCAATATCCTCCAATGACTTTGAGGTATGGGGCTGGCAGTCGATGATGGGAATGTACGCAAGGACGGGCAGCATGGAAGTTTCGAGGTCCGATGGCTTTGGCATAGACCCCTTTGACGATTTTGTAAGAGACAATATAGTACTTGCCGAAAAGGTGAAAATCGGCGGCAAGACCTATGGAATCGGGCTCAAGGGCCTTCACCCCTGGATTACTAAGGAATGGGCAAATTCAACTGCAGAAGAGCTAAAGAAGTCGGATTCATTCAAGAAGACAGACCTCTACTATGCATTTCTCCGGCTCAAGTATAACAGGACAATCATACGGCTGCCGGACGGCAGCGAATGTGATGACGTCACCTTTACGCCGAAAATGTATTTTTTCAGCCAGAACACGCTCATGGTGCTTCTCATACGGCTCAAGGCAATACAGAAGGAGTTTGATGATTATATCGACCAGCTCATCGGATATTCGAATGCTGAAGGAAAGGCCTCTGACAAGGAGCTTGAAGCCATAGTCAAGAAATGGAAGGAGCAGGAAAACAAAGAAGGCGCCGCCGGGAAAGCAAGCGCCGCGAGGGAAAAGCTGAAAAATTATCTTAACTTTTCGCCCGTAAAGAACGGCTGGAAAAAGGTTTCCGATGTTTTTGGCTTTCCGTTTGTTATGTACCGCCACGGCCCCTATGAGCACAACTTTGCTGACAGAATCGCAACCCCATATCTTGCAACCGAGGGGTCAGATTTTTATGGGGTTCTGGTAAAGAAGCTCATGTCTGACGCTGGAGTCGGGGAATAATCAGGCAAGAATAAGATTTAATTTTCAGAAGGTTCAGCCAAATTAAAAATCCTGCCTTTGGATAGTTTCAAGCCGCTTGCTTAAGGCATCCTTTTGGGTATAAACAGGAATGTTTTTTCGTCTCCTGCAAGCTCATCTGCAATTCTCTTGGCTATTAGCTTTTCAATCTCCACAGTCATCCCGGTCCTCTTTTTTATGTCTTCAAATGAATTGAATGGGGTTTTCCTTTCCCGAAGTATTATCTGAATGTGCTTTTTTCCGATGCCCGGAAGAAGCTCAAGCTGGTGTGTCCGTATAGATAAGCGAGTGGCTTTGTTGAAGAATGTCACGAATTCGGGTTCTCTTTCCTTGACAATCCCGGCGATTACCTTTTCCAACTGCCCCTTTGCATAGTTTGTAAGCTCTTTTTCAGTAAGCTTTCTCCTGATTCCAGTTACCTTTTCCGGGTCTTCCAGGGAAAGCGTGTCTCCCGGCTTTATGTCATTTCCGGTGCTAAGCTCAAGAAGCGTAAAATGGCTGAAGCCGATGCTTTGCACTATCGGCTCAATCTTTCTCATCCCGGGATATCCATTAGGAAGATAATCCAAAACAATTACTTTTCTCTCTCTCATATTCATATATTACCCGGGCTATTAAGTATATATTTCAGAATTACTCTGTACAAAACTGCCAAAAATCCTGCCATAGTGCTTATGCGTACTTGGATACAATGTCCAAAATCTTCTTTAAGGTTTCCTTTTTCTGGTCTTTTTCCTCCTTTAGAATCAGCTTGAGGAGGGTCTCGTCTGAGGGAAGAATGTTTAGGATATTCAGGACTTCCTCCTCTGCAAGCCCGAAATCGGCCAATTCTCCCTTGAGCTTAGCTGCCTGGCTTTCCTTTAGTTTTACCGTGTCTTTGAGGAAATCGTATGCCTGCTGCTGCTCGGCGGCCAACTCTCTTTTTTTCATCTTGTCGGAGAGAATCTTAAGCCCTTCCGCGTTGGATATTGGAACCTTATTCTTTATTATCATAATTTACCTTAGATAAGTTTAAATTAACCAATTACCGCCGTTTGTGGGATTTTAGCCCAGTTCTAGGAAGGTCTGCCTATAAATGGATTTAGAGAGTCCCGTCTATTTTTTGGCCTGTTGCGCCTGAATTTCCTTTAAGTGCTCGGGGGAGGTGATTATCTTCTTGTAGCTGTTTCCAACCCTTACCTTCAAAACATAGCCCCTTCCCCTTTTTTCGACTATTTCGCCGATAAGCCCCTGGTGCCTTGGGTGAGGGTAATTCTGGGAAGAGGAATCCAGCTTTACGACCGCTTTTTGGCCTACTTCAAGCTCTTTAAGGTATTTTGTTATCCCCTTCTTCTCCTTTGGCCTGATCAGCTTTTTCCTTGCCTTGCTGATCTTGCCGTGACCTAATCGTGCCATAAAACCTTCTTGCAAAATAACTTAAAAAGACCACATAATTGCTTCTGACGGTATTTTTTCACTTCAGGGGCTTTTTCAAAAGCGATTTTCCAAACTATATAAGCCATATCTGGCACTATAATTATGGACTTTCTGAAAAAGCTTTTTTCCAGGAATAAGCCAGAAGAGCAGGCGCCAATTCCCTCAGGCAGCGGGCGCAGGGTCCGGCTTGAGGAGGTCGATAAATTTGTACTTGAGCGAACCGAAGGCGATATCGCGGGATTTAGGGACAAGCTTGACCACCACAAGTCAAGGTTTGCGCACCGGCTTAACCTTCTTATCGATGACTTTGGAAAGCTCGAAGATGCAGATGTAGAAAAAATTGTGCTTGAAACGAACCGGGACATTACGGAGGTAGTGAGGTCAAGCCGCGCGCACTACTGCACTTCCTCAAAGAAGCTTCTTGAGGACACGCTTGTGCATATAAAGGTTCAGGATGACCCGGAGAAAGTCCGGGACATGGTTGTCCATGCTTTTGAAAAGCTTAACAGCTTCTCCAGGCAGGCCCAGATAATCCTCATAACCTTCAAGGACGAGATGCGGGACATCACGAATGACCTTAAGGACCTTTATACAGACATCAAGTTTTATGAGGAGGTCCTTCGAAAGGACTATTCCTGGGTAAGCCGGCTTGAGGAGGCAAGAAGCGTTGCAAAGGAGCTTATCGCGGCAAGGGAGGAGGAGGAAACCGCCAGAAAGAAGCTTTCAAAAGTTGAAGCAGCGCTCAATGAGGTTTCGGGGAGTTTGGATGAGGCCTATTCCCGGAGAGACAAGGTTTACAAGTCCAAGGATTATATGCATTACGAGCGGCTCAAGGATGAGCTTGAGGAAATAGCCAGGGAGAAGGAAGCGCAGCTTAAGGAACTCAATATTCAGGTCGCCGGGACAGAAAAGCTTGTGGGGGTTTATCTTCATAGCCATAAGGACGTAAAGAAATCGGACCTTGCCGCCCTGGATGAGTTTTTCAGAAATCCCGGAGAATCCCTGTCGCAACTTCCCACATATGAGCAGATTCTAAAGAAGGCAGAGCGGGCGGCTGCCTCTAAGGCAATCGCAGGAAAGAAGAAAAAGAAAAAGCCCGCTGAGGTTAAGCCCTCGGCTGCCGAATCTGTAATGAATCTTGCCGCAGAGTTACAGAAGACAATAAGCTGCGAGAAGAAGATTTCAGGTGAGATTGAGCGGCTCAGAAAAGCTGTCGTTACTGATGGGCTGGACGCCCAGATAAAAGACCTGGAGGAGAAAAAGAGCGTCTTGGAGGAGGACAAACGTGAGTTTTCAAAAATTGCCTCAAGAAAGCATCTTGTCGAGCGCATGAAGCTTGAGTCCCTCCTGTCCGAGCTTGCCGGGGAGAAAGTCAAGGTTGTTTAGGTTTTTAGCAACACCCGAAACATTATATCCAACTCTTCCAGTCTATGTTATGATAAGGATAAGGAAAATCCATGACGGCACTTCAAAACGGAGCAAGAAAATTATTGGGGATGTTCGAGCGCTTATGCTTGCCCTTTTCCCTCTGGAGAAGGAGAAGGCCGAAGAGATTGCCCTTGCGCTAAATCACCCCGAAAAGTACGGTTTTAGGTCCATACTTTTTGTCGTGGAGGGAATAAGGGGAAACCTTCGGGGCTTTGCAATCCTGTCCTATTTTCCCAAAATCAGCTTTTGCTACCTTGACTTCATGGGAATAAACCCGAAGTACGGCGGCCGTGGGATCGGCGGCGCGCTTTATTCTGTCATAAGAAAAGAGGCGAAAATACGCAATTGCAAGGGGCTTTTTTTTGAGTGCCTGCCGGATGACCCTAAGCTTTGCTCTGACCCTAAAATCCTGAGGCAGAATATTTCCCGCCTGAAGTTTTATGAAAGGTATGGCGCAAGGCCCATAGCAGGCACTAAGTATGAGACTCCAGTAAACCCGAAAAAGCCGGAAAATCCCCCTTACCTGGTATATGATGACCTGGACAGCGGAAGGCCTCTTTCAAGGGACTTCGCAAGGGAAGTTGTAAGGGGAATCCTTGAAAGAAAATACGAGCACCTCTGCGGCACGAAGTACAATGAAATGGTGCTCTCCTCATTCTCTGAAGATCCAGTCCGGCTAAGGAGCTACAAGTACAGCACGCCTTCCAAGGACTATCACCAGCAGGTCCCGGAGAGAAAGAAAATTGCCCTGATAGTAAACGAGGACCATAAGCTCCATCACGTGCCTGAAAGGGGGTACGTCGAGTCTCCGGTAAGGATTAGGAGCATACTTGCGTCTATTGAAAAGATGCCTCTTTTCAGGAAATTTCCTAGAGAAGTTTTTTCCGACAGGCACATTCTCGAAGTCCATTCTCCCGAGTTCTTCCGGTATCTCAAGAAGATTTGCATCGATACTCCACCCGAAAAATCAATTTACCCCTATGTCTTCCCTATAAGAAACAGCGTGAAAAAGCCAAAGGACCTGGACATAAGGGCAGGGTATTACTGCATAGACACTTTTACCCCGCTAAACCGCAACGCTTTTATCGCAGCCAGAAGCGCGGTTAATTCTGCCCTTACTGGAGCGAAGCTGGTGAACCTTAATGGCGGGCTTGCTTATGCCCTGACAAGGCCGCCAGGCCACCATGTGGAGAAAAAGTCCTTTGGCGGGTTTTGTTACCTTAACTCAGCAGCAATTGCTGCAAATTACCTTAGCAAGGCGGGAAAGGTTGCAATTCTCGATATAGATTACCACCACGGAAACGGGCAGCAGGTAATATTTTATGGCCGAAAAGACGTCCTGACAATTTCCCTTCACGGCCACCCGAGTTTTGCCTACCCGTACTTTTCAGGTTTTGCAGAGGAAAAAGGGGAAGGGCTGGGTAAGGGGCACAACTTAAATTTTCCCCTGAAGGAAGACCTGTCTTTTGAAGAGTACCGTGGTTTTCTCGAAAAAGCATTGAAGAGGATTTCCCGGTTTGCCCCAGACCATCTGGTGGTGGCTTTGGGTTTTGACACTTCGAAAAATGACCCTACCGGAAGCTGGAAGTTTGAATCAAAAGATTTCCGGGAGCTTGGGCTTTTGATTGGCTCGCTTCGGATTCCTACTCTTGTTGTTCAGGAGGGCGGGTACAATACGGTTTCTCTGGGTGAAAATGCGGCGGCTTTCTTTAGCGGCCTATGGCAGGGATATTATGGGGCTGGGCCTGAGAGTAAATCAGCATAGAGGTCTGTCGGGGGTAATTCCTTGAAAAAGCCATACACTAAGGGCCATTTTAGATTTTCGGGAGGACTGCCTCTAGCTTTGTGACGTCTTGTATTATATGCCTGACGCCAAGCTCTTCTGCCTGGCTTTTTGTAAGGTGGCCGGTCAGGACGACAACTGGCTCGACGCCGGCTGCACGGGCGGCCTGTACATCTCCCTTTGCGTCCCCAACAAAAATCATCTCTTCGGGCAGGACTTTCTGCTTTTCCATAATCAGGTTCAGGATATGTGGATGCGGCTTGTGCTTGTCGGGGTCGTTGATTTCGTAGGAAGATACAATCTGGCTGAAAACATTTGGGATGCTAAACTTAGGAATCACCTTGTTTTTCAGCAGGTACGGGTGCTGGCCAGTAGCAACACAAAGTATGTATTTTTTGCTGAGCCGTTCGAGCAGTTTGTTTACTCCACTTACTAACGATAGGTTTTTGACAAAAGTGTCCCCAAGAAGCTTCTCTTCATATATTCTGCAAGCTTTATCCAGTAGGGTTGGATTTTCCTTCAGGAGCTTCCCGAATTTTTCCCTGTGCGGCTCGCTCCATCTGGCCATAATCCGAGCTTTCTCTTCTTTGGGTTTTAGGATTACGCCAAGTTCCTGCAGGGTTTCATGGTAGCACCGGGTATAACCATCCTTGGCGCCAAGCGTTATGACATCATCCCAGTCGAAAGCAATAACCTTTAGCATAATATGTATTGCTAGGATAGGGGAGGAGGGTTTTTACCGGGCTTATCCGGCAGACTGAATTTGGCGCCTGAGCCGCCGGTTCAAATAGATAAATTTTTTAATTGAAATGTTCTGGTGCTTCCAGACTTCTATTTTTATCCCATCATTGTATTTTCTTGGGACGATGTGGAAGTGTGTGTGGTATATCCACTGCCCGGCTTCTATGCCATTGTTCAGGAGGAGGTTGTAGCCGCCATGGTTTTTGCTTATGGCAGCGCCTATCTGCTGGATTGATAGGGAAAGCTCATTTAGGACGTTCTTTGGAATCTCCGAAAGGTCGGGGTATCTTTTCTTTGGAATAATCAGGATGTGCCCGTCCTCCTTTGAAGGGATGTTTATGGACATAAACGAGACCGTGTTTTTTGTTTCGTGGAGTCGTATGAAGGGAAACCCGTTTCGGTGGGTCTTGTACCCATCGACAAAGTCGGAAAACAGGTAGTACCTTTCGGAGGCGTTTTTGAAAAGATTTGGAATGTTTCTGAAAATGTGGCAGGCCGTCTTTTCGATTTTCCTTTCCACCGCCCTGCGGTTTGTCCTGTAATCCTTTACCTCGTCCTGAATGTCCAGAACAGAGGTCTTTTTGTTGGTGGCCAGCTCATTAAATAGAAGAACCCGGCTGAATCCGAGCTTTGTCTTTATGAATTCTGCATGATTTTCAGCCATGGCGACAATTATGTCGTGGCGCTTTAGCATCTTCCGGGTCAGCTTTTTTTGCCTGTGCTTGATGCTGGAGACGCCAAGCATTTCAAGTGAGCTTACTGTTTTTGGGTCCATCGAATCTTTTCTTGCGATTATTCCTGCGGAACCTACCTTCCATCCTGGGATGTTGTTATCGTTGAGATACTTCCTGAATGACTGCTCGGCAATCGCGCTTCGGAAAGTGTTTCCAGTGCAGACGAACAAAATGCTCTTTTGCTCCATATATTGATTCTCCGGAATTTTATAAATCAACTTCCTGCCTGAAACCGGGCTCTTAGTAGAGTGTAGTTTTTCTTCACAGGGTGGAATGAAACACAAAAAAATAAAAAAGTTAATTTTCAGAAATTGTTTTTCTTAAATTGAAGCAGTTTCTTGGCTGTCTTCGACAGCCTCTTTTTTCTCTTCCGTTTGGCTTTCTGACGTTTCCGAAGTCTCTTCTGTCTGACTTACAGGATTCCCCTCAGAGGATTCTTCTGCCGTTTTTTCTGAAGGTGTTTCTGACGTCTCATCCATTCTTTTATTTTCTTCTTCCATAACAAAACTTGGTGATATTATAAAAGCGTTTCGCCTTTGCATCACCGATGAAATACGTAACGCATGCGGATATTTTAGGTTTGCCTAATGCTCATTTGAATATCAAATAATTTTTGTTTTTTAGACTCTATGTTCAATTATTTTGAATAATGTCTCGCTTCGCTTTGTGCGGGTCGATGCAGGCATTTTCTTTTTGTGCTCCGGAAAAAATAGATATTTAGTTTAGATGGGCAGAGGTTTATTAAATCTCTCTGTAATAGTTATGTATGGCTCTGGAGACCGGTGTGCTGGTTGCTGCGTTCTCCGCAATGCTGTGCTGGGCTGTTGCCGATTTTCTGGTACAAAAATCAACAAGAAAAATTGGAAATCTAGAGTCCCTTGCAGTTATCGGAATCGTTGGAACTGTCTCTCTTTTTCCGCTTGTCATCCGGGATTTTGGCCTTATATTTTCTGCCTCTAACCTTGCTTTAATTTTGGTGCTTGGAGTCCTGACCTTTGTGGCTGCGATGTTTGACTGTGAAGCTTTACGTGTGGCAAAGCTTTCCACGGTAGACATTTTGATGGAGATTGAGCTTCCCATCACGATAATGCTTGGGTACCTATTTTTCAATGAGGTATTGGCACCAATGCAGATTTTCATGGTGGGCCTTATATTTGCCGGAATTTTGCTCGTAGCGACTAAGTCTTTTTCACATTGGGCCATCCGCTGGGAAAAAGGGGTGATTTTGGCGGTTATTGGCGCAATTGGGATGGGATTTATTAACTTCCTGACTTCCGCCACTTCACGGGCAATATCCCCTATTATGGCGGTCTGGGCTCCGTGGCTGATACTTACGCTATTCTGCCTTACGCTAATTTACCGGAGGGGAGAGTTCCCTCGGTTTGTTAAGAACGCCTCCCGGTTTAGGTGGTTTTTGCTGGGAATGGGCATAATCGACACTGCTGCCTGGATTTTTTATTCTTTTGCGGTTTTTGGTGAAAGCGTCGGTATTGTCACGGCCATTACGGAAAGCTACCCTGCAGTTGCTTTGTTTCTGGGAGTGTGGCTGAATAGGGAAAAAATAAACGGGCACCAGTACCTTGGCGCAGCGCTTGCAATTTTTTCAAGCATTGCCTTGGCGGTTTTTATCTGACGCAGGGATATGATTGAAAAGGGGGGCTTACAAAGGCCTAGAGCATGAAAACCGCCAGAAGTCCGAGGGCTATCATGATTCCCATGATGAGGCCGAGCTTCTTTGAAAATTCCCTTGAGCCAAAGAAAAAGGCGTAGCCAAGCTTGATCATCGTGTTGCTCATTACAGCAAGGATTATGGCTGAAGCAGCAATTTCGGCAGTGAGGCCATTTCCTGCAATTGTCGCCATAGACAATGTGACTGCATCAACATCGATGAAACCCGAAAGGACGCTTGCAAGGTAAATCCCTGCGCTTCCAAAATACACCTGGGCTGCTTTCAGGCCGAAAAGGACAACCGCGAAAAAGGCGCCAAACGTCAGGGCGGGCTCAAGCCGGAAGGGGCTTTTATGCTCAACTTCAGTTTCGCAGCAGGATTTCCCTGAAGACTGCCAGAGAAGGCCGGCAAAAATAATGCCAACAATCCCCATCACAAGGAGCGCTGGGAGAAGAGCGGGCAAAAGGGAACTGTTGACAATTAGCACCGCGGTAGCGACTCTGATAAACATAACCGTATTTGCAACCACTGCCCCAAGCACGAGCATATTTGCCGGCGTCTTGTTTTTTTCATCCTTTGACTTTTCAGCCATGGCCAGGGTTACGGCAGTGCTTGAGACAAGCCCACCCAAAAATCCGGTGAGGCCTATTCCATTTCTTGAGCCGAAAATCCGCGTTAGAAGGTAGCCGATATACCCGATTGCGCAGATAAGAACAACCATCAGCCAGATTGTGTAGGGGTTTAGGACCTCAAGCGGCCCGTATGCCTGGTTTGGAAGAAATGGAAGAACCACAAAGGCGATTATGGCAAAGGCAAGCGTTCCGTAAACCTCCTCCTCGCTGATACTCTGCAGTGTTTTATGCAACTTTTCCTTAAGGTAGAGGACAGTTGCAATCAGTATGGATAGCGCTACTGATAGGATGAGGTGGTCCGTGAAAACAAAATGTCCCAGAATGAAGACAAGAAGAGCGCCAATTTCGCCTGCAAGCCCCATGCTTTTTCCTCCGCTGAGCTTTGTTGAATAATGGTAGCTTATGGCAACAAGGGCAGAAGTTGCAAGAAAGGCAAGTGCGAAAACGGCGAAATTTCCTTCAAGCGCGAAAATTCCGGAAAGTGCTCCCAGCAGGGAAATTAATATGAATGTCCTTATCCCCCCAAAGACATACTCATCCCTTTTTTTGGCAAACTTTTCCCTTTCTGTTCCCACCAGGGCGCCGATTCCGATTGCAAGAATGAGCCGCAGGAATATCTCGACTTCGTTCATAATTCTATATTTGTCTCTATATCTATAATCCTTTGTAAATGGAGTGTTTCTTCTTCAGAATGGCTGCCCAGTACTGGTCGCCGTAGGACCAGTGCCAGTATTCTGTAGGGTAATTGACAAAGCCCGCCTTTTTCATTACCCTTATAAGGATCTTCCGGTTTTTTATCCCTTCGGTGGAAATCTTTTTTGAGCAGGTGTATGTTTTTTCTGTAAACCTTCCCAGTTGAGACCCCATGTCAAGCCGGCGCCCGTCAGGCCCGATTATGGATACGTCAACTGCCCCGCCAGTCGAGTGCGGAGGAACTATGTCGAGGGGCGCAACACACTTGCCCGTTTCCACTTTTAGCTTTTCCTTGCTCCAGTCAGGGTGCTTCTTTTTTAGTTTATTTTCCATCCAATTGTACCTTTTTATCTGTATGGAAAGCGGACGGTATCCGCAGCGAAGAAGCAGGCGATGGCCGTTTGGCAAGAGGGACTGCGCAAGGTTTAGCTTTTCCGCCACACTTTCTCTCACCAGGCACGCATCCTCGCAGAATTTCCTGCCTTCCTTTCTGATGTAATGACCAAGCCGTATTGCGATTTTGGGGCAGGCATCTTTGACAGAAACCATTTTTTCGCCATTGTCCCTTAAAGGGACTTTTGCAAGCTCTTTGTCGGGGATGAGGTGCGCCATAATTATATTAGGGGTTAACTCAAAAGCAATCTCGGGGGGTGCTATTTTGGCAGGCACTGGTGACTCAGGTAAATTTCGCACGAAGGGCAGGCGCATGTGCCGCCTCTCTGAAACGAGAAACAGTCGGGATTTTTGCCGCAGGATTCTTCATCAAGCCCGCTGCATCCGGAAGGGTCGGGAACACAGGTGCAATCTTTTTCCGAAAAAATATCTCCATCGTCGCAGGCAGGAGGCAGGTTTTCACATCCTTCTCGGGTGATAAGGTTGCATTCTGCGGTTTCGCTGTAAATTATATAGCCCCCGATTACTACAGGCAGCATCAAAAGCAGCGCAAGGAGTAATGGTTTCATAACTAGACTCCGTATATATACTATCTTAATTATGGGCAAGGAGTTGTCTTTTATTACTGTAATTGGGGAGGACAAAAAGGGGATTGTCGCAAAGATTTCCGGCCTGCTGTATGAGCAGGGCATCAATATCGAAGACATAAGCCAGAAGGTTGTAGAGGGGTACTTTGTCATGACCATGCTTGTGGACGTGAAGGACTGCAAAGTTCCCATGGAAAAGCTCCGGGCGGATTTGGAGTCTATTGGCCTTCAGATGGGACTAAAAGTACAGCTTCAGCATGAAAATATTTTCAAGATGATGCATAGGGTTTAATATGATAACAGTCGAGGAGGTGTATGAAACTAACAGCATGATACTGCACCAGAACCTGGATATTCGCACGGTTACTCTGGGCATAAATCTCAAGGACTGCATCGATTCGGACTTTGCGAATTTTAAGAAAAAAGTGTATGGCAAGGTCTGCCCTAACGCTAAAAAGCTAGTTGAGGAGGCAAGGAAACTGGAGTCCAAGTATGGGATACCTATCGTAAACAAGAGGGTTTCCGTAACCCCGGTCAGCCTGATAATGGAAGGCCACTGCGAAAGAGAAAAGTTTTTGCAGATGGCAGAAACCCTGGACAGGGCGGCAAAAGATGCTGGAATTGACTTTATTGGTGGCTTTGGCGCCCTGGTGCAAAAGGGGATGACCCCCTCTGACCGGATGCTTGTCGAGTCCCTGCCCGATGTGCTTTCTAAAACTGAAAGAGTGTGCTCTTTTCTTAATGTCGGGACGAACACCAGTGGCATGAACCTGGATGCGGTTAACCTGCTGGGGGGGATGCTGAAGAAAACCGCTGCGCTGAGCAAGGACGCAGTTGGGTGCGCAAAATTCGTGGTGTTTGTAAATGCCCCCGAAGACAATCCCTTCATGGCAGGCGCTTTTCACGGAGTGGGCGAAGCGGACATGGCGCTTAACGTCGGAATCAGCGGGCCTGGAGTAATAAGAAGCGTGGTGGAAAAAAACCGGGAGTGCGACCTTACGCAGCTTTCTGAGGTGATAAAGAGGACAGTATTCAAGATTACCCGCTGTGGGGAGCTTGTCGGGAGGGAGCTTGCAGGAAACCTTGGGGTTTCCTTTGGCGTCGTGGACATTTCCCTTGCCTCGACAACCTCGAATGGCGACTCCGTTGCAAGGATAATCGAGCGCTTTGGCATCGAACGGGTAGGAACTCACGGCTCGACTCTTGCACTTGCGCTTTTGATGGACGCTGTCAAGAAGGGCGGCGCCATGGCGAGCGGAAATGTAGGTGGGCTTAGCGGCACTTTCATACCTGTAAGCGAGGACCTTGGGATGATAGAGGCGGTAAAGCTAGGGGCGCTTACGCTCGACAAGCTTGAGTCGCTTACCGCAGTCTGCTCTGTGGGGCTTGATATGTTTGCAATCCCCGGAAGCACGCCTGAGGAAACGATAAACGCGATAATCGCAGACGAGCTTGCAATCGGGATTATCAACAACAAGACAACTGCCGTGAGGGTGATTCCGGTTCCCAGAAAGGAAGCGGGCGAGTCGGTCAATTATGGTGGGCTTTTGGGCGAGGCGCCCATAATGAAGGTAAACCCCTATTCCGCAAGGGATTTCATGAAGCGGGGCGGGCGCTTTCCTGCACCCGTTACAAGCATGAGGAACTAGTTTTTCAGAGATAACTGATGGAACTATGGCGAAGTTTCTGGGTCTATAGCGGATTTAGCCGGAAGGGTCAAGGACGAAGTCCGAGAAGCCACGAGGGCACACTATTTACTCAATAAATAGTGATTACTCTATGGTAGGAGAGAATGTCTTTCACAGGATAACTGACAAATGCAGTCTCGTATGTGATCATTGTGTCTACAGTTGCACTCCTGACGGATTTGTCCCAGAGCTTGAAACTGTTCTGGCAGTAATGCCAAACCTTCCCAAGAACATGAAAAGATATATCCTGACTGGAGGAGAGCCCTTCGAATCAGAAGAGCTATTATTTGGTAGCTTAGAGTATGTCCAAGATAATCGGAAAATGATGCCAAACCTGGAGGAAATAGGGGTTTTTACAAACGGGCTTTGGCTTACAGACGAAAGTAGAGCCTATGACTTGATTGAAAAATTGAACTACTATGATGTGTATGTTATTGGGATTAGCTTTGACAAGTTTCACGTCAGAGCAGCCAGAAAAAATGCTCCGGAAGCTACGCCTCTCTCTGCGCAATTCCTTAGGGATATGAAAGAAGAAGTAGGGCAAATCTATGGGGGAAAGACTATTCTGTGGACTTTTGGTGATAGATTTAACTATTACCCATGCCCTTTGGGCAGAGCAGCAAATCTGCCACCGCACGAGCTAAGAGGGTATAATCGATGCGAAGTACCCCAAACCAAGCTAGAGAAAATAAATGTTAATCCGCGGGGGGAGGTTTATTTATGTGGGCTTGAACAACCCTCTGCTTCTCTAGGATCGGCGATATACCATCCCGTGGATGACTTGATAATTAAATCGAGGCAAAATCCTGTTCTTAATGCTTTAATCACCAAAGGTCCTAAGGGAGCCGCCCGAATTACTGGAACGGACATTAGTGAATATGAAAGCCTATTTACAGCAAAAGATTGTGCGGTCTGCAAGAAAATATTCTCAGAGCTGGAGAGCAATAATCGTTTAGCCAACCCAGTGACTTGAGTACGTAGATTTGCAATCGAGTTTACCTGATGGAATTTGGCGAAGTTCCCAGACCGATAACCAAAGTTATAGCTAGACAAGGGAATTTGGGTCGGAGCGAAGCGGAGCCGCTAAATTCCTGTTATACGCCCCAGGCCAATTTAGCCGGAAGGGTCGAAGCCCGCAGGCTGAGAAGTTCGAAAACCCGCTTGTGTAATATTTGCCTGGAAGGCGTAACTTTGCGAAGCAATGGTCGTAGTGGGGGGGCGTTCTCCATTAAGTTTTTGCAATATAAGTATAAGTTGATATGATAGTATATGGTGAGGGTTGCTGCTAAACCAAATATGATTACTTGTGAGAAGGCACATAAACTTTGCACACAATCACAGATCACTAGTTCTAATATTTTGTCTCAAAAAACAGAAGGACTTATGGCTAAGGATATATCAATGGGCGACTCTAAACTTCAAGAGCCGGAACATTCAGAAAGAGATAAACTAGAAGAGAGATACAAGGGCTTGATTGAAACCTATTCGCTTCTAAATCGTCAGTTAGTTAGTTTCCAAGCAAATAAGAAAATCCCAATATACAACTGGTTTAGCTTTAAGGAAGGTTTCTCATCAGATATGGTTAAGCTGTTCATGCAAGACTATCCGAACAAAAAAGGCTTGGTCTTTGACCCATTTGCTGGATCATGCACCACTTTGCTGAGTGCAAAGGAAGTTGGATTTTCGTCTCTCGGCATAGAGCTTATGCCCCTTGGCAACTTCATACTTAAAGCCAAACTGTCTCTAGAAAAAATGGACCCCGATTACCTCTCAGAAAAAATCAAAGAACTAAAAAGCGTGAACTTCGAGACGTATCCTGAGAAGATGGAGACTTCCTTCAAACATATAAAAATTACTGAAAAGGCATTTCCAAAAATCACTGAGAGAAAACTCAATGGTTTTCTAAACTATCTCTCAACCACTGAAGACCCAGAGTTAAGGAACGTCTTTAGCTTCGCGTGCTTTAGCATACTTGAACGAATAAGTCATACCCGAAAGGATGGCCAATGCCTAAGATGGGATCTCAGAGCAGAAAAAGGAAAGGGCAGTTTTGACAAGGGGAAGATTTATGGATTTGAAGAGGCGCTTTTTTCTCAGTTAAATCAAATCCTTGGGGATTTGAGAAACATGAAACTCTTTGATTCAAGGAATAGAAAAAGTCCAGAAGTTGAATTAAAGACCGGATCTTGCCTAGAGATACTCCCTAAAATAAAAGGCGAATCCATTGACTTAGTAGTCTCTTCGCCCCCTTATTGTAACCGCTATGATTATACCCGAACTTATGCCTTAGAATTAGCATATTTGGGTATTGATGAAGAAGGCATAAGAAATCTAAGACAGACCCTCTTATCCGCAACCGTAGAAAACAAGGACAAGGTAGAATACTTAAGATCGCTATATGAGAAAGCGGGCAGAAAAGAGGATTTTAAGAAGGCGGAGAAGATATTTGAATCTAATGAGGCACTACAAGAAGTTTTGACGATTCTTGAACAATACAAGACTGAAAAGAAACTGAACAATCCCGGTATATCCCGAATGGTCAGAAATTACTTCTACGAACACGCCTTCGTAATCATGGAACTCGCAAGGACTCTTAAAAAAGGAGGTAGAATTTACTATGTAAATGACAATGTAAGATATGCCGGAGAAGTTATACCTGTCGATCTGATTTTGTCGGAATTTGCCTCGAAGTCTGGCTTAAAGATCAAAAAAATATATAAGCTTCCAAGCGGAAAAGGAAACAGCAGCCAACAGATGGGCAAGCATGGAAGAAAAGAGGTGAGAAAATGCGTCTATTATTGGGAGAAATAGTATTATGGCACTGAAAAAGAGTATGTCCCCTGAAGAAAGAAAAGCGCTGTTAAGTGAGGCCCATAGAATCAATTACCGCTTAAGGTCTACTTTCTTTTACCGAAAACTTCATGAGTATAACACTTATACGTTTCCTGAAACGATCCAAAAGCTGATTCCCTTGTCTGAAGATTATGACTGGACGAAATATAAGTCCTGGGGCATAACAAAAGAAGCATTCGAGCAGATTAAGAATTCGAATCTGAGTTTGATACAGGTATTCTCTCATCCAAGAATCCTAAGAGAACATCCCGTTCTGATAGCTTACTACAGAAATGTTGCTGCGCTTTCCCAAAAATCCGTAAGCTATCTAAGCGGAGTTCACACAATGAGGTTTGAGCTTGGAGAGAAAAACAACCTTTCTGAAGTGCAGGCAAAGGAACTATCTAAGCTGTTTAATGAGCACATCTCTTTGATAATTGAGAGTGCCCTTGAAGACTTTAGCACTGAGCATATCAAAGGTCTTTTGTTTGCATCGACTGGCGCTCAGATAGATGGCTCATGGAGAAATGCGATAGGAGATGAAGCTGAAAAAGTGGTGCAGAAGTTGCTAATCAAAGAAGCGATTGATTTATGCAAACTCACTGCATTCATGCTAAGGGACAATCATTCAGGAATTGAGGAGTTCGATAAGAAAAAGGCTAAGTCTCAACTAGACAGGATTAGAGAGTTCAAAGGATTTACACTTAGCAACAAAAGATCAGTAATATTTTCAAGTGAGCCTGATGTTTCGATAATAGATAAAGATGGTTCCACTATAGCAGTTATTGAGGTAAAAGGCGGTGCTGATCCTGCGGGTGCTTTGGAACGATATGGAGCCGCAAAGAAATCATTTGAAGAAGCAATAAGGCAAAATCGGGAAGTCGTTACAATCTTTGTGGCAAGCTGCATCACCTCAGAAGTTGAGGAAAGAGTCAAGAAAGACAAAACGATAAAACACTTTTACAACCTCACTGCCCTTCTGACGCATGAAGACCAAAGAGAAGAATTCCTGAAGCACATTTTCAGAAAGCTACTGAAGTGTTAGTTTGGAGAACGCCCCCCCTTACGTTGTGCTTGCTCCGTAGAAGAGCGGGTTTTCGAATTGCGTATAACAACTGTTTAACGAACTTTATTCTCCTTTGCCTCAACTTTTATGAGTATTAACGAAATAGCATTGTAATTATGGATGAGTTCGAGAGGCTTGTTGTCGAGCTTGATTCCAGGGGATTTAGCCCTAAGACCAAGAAAGCATACCTGTTCTTTGCAAGGGACTTTGCAGCATACGTACGGAAAAATATTTCTGGGGTTAATGGAGCGGACGTAAAATCTTATGTGGCCTACCTCATTGAGAAAAGAAAATATACCAACCTGACTGCAAACCTTGCGATAAGCGCTCTTAATTTCTGGCTTGGAGATGTGCTGAAGACAAAATCCTGCTTGGGGTTAACAAGGCCAAAAAGGGAGAAGCGCCTCCCAGCAGTTTTGTCAAAGGAGGAAGTTAAAAAGATCATAAGCTCTACTGAAAACGCAAAGCATAAGCTCATTTTAAAGTGCCTTTACGGGCTGGGCTTAAGGGTTTCTGAAGCGGCTAACCTCAAGGTTTTTGACATAGATTTTGACAGGGACATGGTTAAGATTGTTTCAGCAAAGGGAAATAAAGACCGCTATGTGATGCTCCCCCAAACTCTCAGGGAAGACCTGGCTAATTATATTGGCCTCTACAAGCCAGAAACCTATCTTTTTTCGGGAAGGTCCGGAAAATATCCGGTAAAGACGATACAGAAAGTCTTTGAGAACTCCGCGAGGAAAGCCGGAATAAAGAAGAAGGCAACTTGCCATACACTGAGGCACTCTTTTGCTACGCACTTGCTTGAAGGGGGAACTGACATAAGGCTGATACAAAAGCTTCTTGGCCATGAGAATATTTCGACAACCCAAATCTATACTCACGTAAGTTCGGCATCAATAAAAAGCATAAAAAGCCCTATCGATGATCTCTAGTTTGCTAGCAAAGCAGGGCTATATATAGTTTAAAGCCCTTCTAACATTTGTATGGAGAATTTCAGATTATCTGCCTCTTTTAAGCCGGCGGGCTCACAGCCGCAGGCTATAGAGGGGCTTGTCAGGGGACTTGAAAATAAGATGAGGTGCCAGACTCTCCTTGGAGTTACGGGGAGCGGCAAGACCTTCACGATGGCAAACATCATCAACAGGGCGCAAAGGCCCACCCTTATAATCGCCCACAACAAGACGCTTGCCTCACAGCTTTACACCGAGTTCAGGGAGTTTTTCCCAAACAACCGGGTGGAATATTTCGTCTCGTATTACGACTATTACCAGCCGGAGTCCTACATTCCCCAAAAGGACATGTATATCGAAAAGGACGCAAAGATTAACCAGAAGATCGAGCAGATGCGCCTCTCAGCAACCGCCTCGCTTCTTTCGGGGAGGGACACGATAATAATCGCTTCGGTATCCTGCATATACGGCCTTGGAGACCCGAAAAATTACGAAGGCATGGGGTTCGACTTACGGGTAGGGCAGAAGATACAGAGAAACGAGCTTCTAAGGAAACTAATCGACATACAGTTCGAGCGTAACGACGTCGAGCTTATGCCCGGAAGATTCAGGGTAAAGGGCGACACGGTTGACTTTATCCCGGGCTACTTCAAGAACATCCTAAGAATCGAGATGTTCGGAGACGAGATTGAGAGAATCAGGGAAATCGACAAGAACACGGCAACTCAGGTAACAGACTACCCCTCCTTTTTCGTCTTTCCGGCAAGGCATTTTGTGACTCCCCAGGACACTATAAGCCGGGCGGTTGACTCCATAAAAGCGGAGCTTGAGGCTCGACTGCCGGAGCTTGACCTTGTCGAAGCCCACCGGCTAAAGCAAAGGACGCTGTACGACCTTGAGATGATTCAGGAGACCGGCTACTGCAACGGCATTGAAAACTACTCCCGCCACTTCGACGGCAGAAAGCCAGGCGAGCCGCCTTACTGCCTTCTGGACTATTTCTCTGAGGATTTCCTTCTTTTCATCGACGAAAGCCACCAGACAATCCCCCAGCTTCACGCGATGTACAACGGCGACAGGTCACGCAAGCAGGCATTAATCGACTATGGCTTCCGGCTTCCAAGCGCCTTTGACAACAGGCCGTTAAAATTCCACGAGTTCGAAAAATTCATGAAGTCGGTTATTTTCGTCTCAGCTACGCCGGCTGAGTACGAGCTAAACCATTCCGGCCAGGTTGTAGAGCAGATAATCCGCCCGACCGGCCTTCTTGACCCCGAACTGGAAGTGAGAAAGACCGAAGGCCAGATTGAGGACGCTATGAGGGAAATCGAAAAGACAGTCAAAAAGGGAGAAAGAGTCCTTCTAACCACCCTTACCAAGAAGCTTGCCGAAGAGCTTACGGATTTCCTCGCCTCGAAGAAAATCAGGACAAGGTACCTCCACTCGGAAATCGACACCCTGGAAAGGACCGAAATAATACGCCAGCTTCGGCTTGGCGAGTTCGATGTCCTGGTCGGAATAAACCTCCTGAGAGAAGGCCTCGACATTCCTGAGGTCGGCTTTATCGGGATACTTGACGCCGACAAGGAGGGCTTTTTGCGGGACACAAAGAGCTTAATCCAGATTATCGGCAGGGCCTCGAGAAACGCAAGCGCCAGAGTCGTCCTTTACGCCGATAAGATGACCGACTCGATGAAGCGGGCGATAGAGGAGACGGAAAGGAGGAGGACAATTCAGATGGCCTACAACAAGCGCCACCATATCACGCCCAGGACCATAATAAAGCCCATACCGAAAGCCGAGACAAAGCTGAAAGGCACAAAGCACATCCCCAAGTCCGACATTCCAGGCATGCTTGTCGAGCTGGAAAGCCAGATGAAGCAGGCCTCAGAAGAGCTTGACTTCGAGAAGGCAATAGAGCTTAGGGACGAGATAAGACATTTGAAGGAAAGGTTGGCTTAGTTTCAGCCATCAGGCGGGCTTAAAAAGCCCATGAGGCGAGTTTACGCTTGAGGAAAGATATTACCAATAAGTTACTACTTGAAACTAGTGTATAAATATATATCTTGCATATTACCCCTATGGAAGGGAAGGTTTCAAGAGTGGTGGTCATAGGGGCGCACCCTGACGACTTTGAGATAGGGGCAGGAATGAGGATAATACACCATATCAGAAAGGGCGATTATGTTGTGGGGGTTCTCTGCACTGATGGCGAGAGGGGCGGAGACCCGCAAATAAGGCTAAAAGAGGCCGAAAGCTCCGCAAAGTCGCTAGGGCTGGCAAAACTGCACTGCTTCCACCTTCCAGACGCTAATCTTTTAGACCTCATTGCCGTAAAAGACATGCTTGAGAAAATTATCGAAATGGAAAAGCCCGATGTCGTTTATACCCATTTTCGCAAGGATACCCACCAGGACCATAGGACGGTCTCCAAGGCGTCATCGATTGCCTGCAGGAGGGTGCCGGTAATACTCAACTACAAGTCCCCATCGACAATAGTTTCTGAGTTTCATCCCCACCTTTTTCATGTCGGAAATGAGGAGGATATGAGGAAAAAGGAAGAAACAATAAAGCTTTTCAAGTCCCAGCTTGCCAAATACAATAACCTTGACTTAAGGAGGATAAAGATTGACGCAAGCTATTATGCCTCAACTCTGCAGCTTGGAGAAAACTTTTATGCAGAGCCGTTTTTTGCAAATCATTTTATCCTGAATTTTGATTAGGGTGGAATAT
Organism: Candidatus Aenigmatarchaeota archaeon; assembly: GCA_016932615.1. NCBI lineage: Archaea > Nanobdellati > Candidatus Aenigmatarchaeota > Candidatus Aenigmatarchaeota archaeon. The sequence continues at coordinate 9,961 of JAFGCN010000018.1, read as the reverse complement.
GTCAAAAGTTATGTCTGCGCACCAGCCGAATTTTCTCCCATACCTGGGTTTTTTTGATAAGCTCAGGGCAGTCGATGAGCTTGGCAGCGAGCCGGGAGTTTTTGTAATAAGGGAAGACTGCCAGTATGTCGAGTCCGACTTTCATAACAGGAACAAAATCAGAATAAACGATGGCTGGATTTGGCTTAATGTGCCTATTGAGAAAAAGATGGCCCCCCTAAGCGCAATAAGGATAAAAAAGGACGCAAGGATAAAAAATGTCCCTTGGAACCAATATCACCTGAGGCAAATTGAGGCTAACTACAAGAAGTCGCCTTTCTTTGAAAAATTCTTTCCTGGCCTGAAGGAAATATATGAAAATCCCGGCGAAAGCCTGGCAGAATTCAACCTGAGACTGATAAGGTACCTTGCGGAATCTTTTGGGATAAAAGCAAAGATAATCCTGTTCTCAGAACTTCAAGGGGATATTTCCTCGACTTGCGCAACCAGGGCACTGATAGACATTTCCCGGGCTGTCGGAGCGGTAATCTACCTGTCCGGCGATGGAGGAAGGTGTTATATGGACCTGGGCTTGTTCAAGGATGTAGAGGTCAGGTTTCAGGATTATAAGCACCCGGTATACCCCCAAAGGTTTCCGGGTTTTGAGCCCTACATGTCTGCAATCGACGCGCTTTTTAACCTGGGCCGGCTTCCCGCTTCCGGGGAAATTATAGGATAAGGGGCCAGATAATGTCCCTATCTGCACTATTGGCGCTTCTTGCGGTCCCTTTTGCTGTGCTTCCTATAACGCTTACAATAGATGTTTTGACTTTGGCCTGCCATCATATCCGGGTCAAATCCAGAAAAATTTCCCTTAAGCCAAAGGGCACTGGCTACCTGAAAGGAGAGCTGAGGCCTTCAGGCAGGGTTAGCATTAGTGAGGCGGGAGAAGTTACTGTGGTAATTTCTGCCCACAGGGAATCAGGAATTATCGAGAAGTCGATAAGGAGTGTTCTTCGCCAGGACTACCCGATAAAGAACATCTATGTCTCGGACTCAAACCTGGATAACACCTGGGAAGAGGTTGAAAAGCTGGAGAACATCTTGGCCCGATTCAGGAAGGAGTTTCCTGCAATCTATTACTGGTCCAGGAAGGGCATAACCTCAAAATCAGAGAAGCTGAACGCCCTTGTAAGGGACCCCGGAGTAAAGCTGGGAGAGTATGTCTATTTTGTTGATTCAGGGCTGAAACTCCATTCCGGGACTATACGAAAGCTTGTAGAAAGCATTGAGTTGGAGGGGGCTGCGGCTGTAACCTCTTTTGGATATGTAAAACCTCCCAAAAACCGGGCCGCAAAATATTTCCACTTTGGAAAAGAATGGATTAACCGGATAAGCAAGTTCAGGAAGAGCGCCCAAAGCTACCGGCGGGGAGTTTTCGTCGTCTGCGGGGCTTCGTTTATGGTCCGCTCTGAGATTGCAAGGAAAATCCCTATACCCACGAACGTCCAGACCGAGGACACGGCATACACCTGGAAGATGCAGGAAGAAGGATACAAAATCAGCTTTGCGCCTGACGCAATAGTAAGCACGGGGGATGTCCCGACCCTTCAAAGGCAGCTGCGGCAAAGCTACCGGTGGTACAAGGGAACCTGGCAGGTGATATACACACGCAGGGGCATTTTTGGACCGAGGTCGAAAGCAAAGTCGCTGGCATACCTAAGCGTCCTTCCCGGCCTGATAGAAGCTACGGTGTATACTGTTGGGGTATTGCTTTTTCCGTTTCTCCTTTATTTTTATCCGCTTTACGCAGCATATTTTCTGATAGGGGATACTACACTTACCTTCGTCGCGCCGGTGCTTGGGCCCGCGCTTTCAGGGGACTCCAGGAAGATACCTTGGGAGCTTCTGCACACCGCGCGCCATTATCACCATATAATGGCCTTCAAGTTCCTTAGTTCCGCCCTTTGGATACTGTCCTTTTCCGGGGTCTTGCTGGAGGTTCTTACGGGAAGGAGCAAAAACTGGGGAAATAAGTGGTAACTCCTTGTAGATTTATGGATAGAAATATATAATGATGGTATAACTATATTATGGTGATTACTATTAAAACTGGAACCAATCATAGCGAAAAAGTGGCTTTTGTGAAGCTTACAAGAGAGTATTTTATCAGGCACGAGAAGGATTTTTTCGCGCTTGAGTGCAACTGGACCGCCCTTGGCGAAACTCCCTGGACGAGGGAGAACTTCCTTATGGAGATTCCCCTTAAGTGGAAACTAAGCTTTGCCGCTGAAATCGATGGGCGTGTTGTGGGCTATATTATTGGCTCCAGGTTTGACGAGGTTACGTCAAGGGTTAACAAGATTGTTGTGGGCTCAGAGCAACGCAGAACGGGAATTGGAAAAAAGCTGCTTGAGCTATATATCGAAGCATGCAAAAAGGAAGGCATACGGCGCCTTGAGCTTAAGGCCCTGACGGGAAACAATGCGGCAAATATGCTTTACGAAGGCCAGGGCTACACCAGGATGGGCACTGTCCCGGGAACCGATGGGCTTATGAGGGTGGTTTACGAAAGGTTTTTGGATTTGGGGGATAAAGAAATATGAAAGACGCCTATGGGGAGATGTTAAGGGAATTGGGGCATACCGAGACTTTGGTGTTTAGCATGGGAAACGAAAGCGAATGCCATGGCGGCGCATTGTATGAGGATACTGATTCTTATGTTGCAACTTCTGCTGCGATAGAGGCAGCGGAAAAAACGGGCGCGCGTTATGCCGGCCGCATACCTTACACGACAGACCGTGTCGGCGAAGCTGCCAGGGCCTGGATGCCAGCGTACCTTCCAGTTGAGGACTTCTACAGCTCCACTTTGGGCTTCCTTAAGCCGATTGTGGAATATTATCAGGGAATTTCCGGCAGGAAGCCCGAGGTGGTTATCGTTGCAGGCCATGGCGGCATCCCAAGGGAGCTTGAAACAGTCATACATGAAGCGCTTGGGGTGGATGCAAAGTGCGTTTTCCCCGGGGCGGATTTTGGAATGCACGCGGGCGACGAAGAGCATTCACTGATGGTTTACCTGGACTATTTCAGCAAGGAGGGCCTGGACGAGGTTCAGGAAACCGCCCAGAGGGAACCAAGGGAAGCGCTGGCCAGATGGCCTCAGCTTTTTGGGCTTTCCGGCTATTGGTACGATGAAGGAATTTTCGATGAGGTCAAGAAAAGGCATCCTTACGCTCTTGATGGCTTTGATATAGATGACTTCCAGATGCTCAGGAGGCCGGGGAAGGTTGAGCGGGTCGAGGCTTTTTTACAGGACAAAAACCTGCGCATCGATGCCCAGAAAGGCCAGAAGGCGTACGAAGGTTTTGTAAGTGATGTTGTTAAGGCAATTGAAAGCTAATTATGGGCGTCAAGTATGGCGAGATGCTGGCAAGGCAGAAGAACTCAAATGTTCTTGTCTTTAGCATCGGGAATGGCGGGGAAGCTCATGGGCCCGCGCTGTTTCATGATACCGATTCCTTTTTTGCCATGACTGCTGCAACTGATGCGGCCAGGAGAACGGGTGCAATTTATGCGGGGCACATTCCATTCACTACAGACGGGGTGGGAGATATCGCAAAATCCTGGGCGCCGGCATACCTTCCACTCGAAAAGTTTTACGCCCTGTCCCTTAAATTTGTGAAGTCCGTAGTTGAGGAAAATGCAAGAATACTGCAAAAGGGAAGCCTGTTTGGAGGGGAGGGCCTAAGGATAGTCATTGTGGTTGGGCATGGAGGAATCCCTGGCGATTTTGGAGGCATTATCCAGAAAAAGATTGGAATAGAAACTGCCTGCGTTTTTCCTGGGGAAGAATTTGGCATGCATGCTGGTGACGAGGAGCATTCTTTGCTGAAATACCTTGGGCACTTCAAAGAGGGGGGCTTGAGGGAAATCCACAAATTTGCAAAAGAGAAAGGCCCTGAAGAAGCCCTGAGAAGATGGCCTCCGTTATTAGGCCTTTCGGGTTTCTGGTTTCTCGAAGATAGCGAGAGAAAGTACGGAAAGGATTTTTGGGTGCTTGGAAGGTACGCAAAAGAAAGCCGGATACTGGATTTTTTGGCAGAAGGGAAAATTCACGTTGACAGCAGGAGGGGCAGGGAGATTTATGAGGGATTTATGGCTGAAGTTGTTAAGGCAATAGAAGGATAATTATGAAACGAATAATTCCCCACTCGAGGCCAACAATAAGCGAAGATGATGTGCAGAAAGCCGCCTCAAACCTTCGGGGAGGAAAAATCGCGACAGGGGAGGAAACAGGATTTTTTGAAAAAGAGCTTAGCAGATATATCGGGTCGCTTGGGGGAGTTGCGGTAAACTCCGGCACAAATGCGCTTTTTCTTTCGCTGAAAGCCCTTGGCATAAAAAAAGGCGATGAGGTTATTCTTCCAAGCTACGTCTGCGCATCAGTATTAAGTGCAATAAACCTTGCTGGCGCAAGGCCAGTTTTAGCGGATATTGAGGAGGAAGGATACAATATCAGCCCCGACTCGGTTGAGAGCAAAATTACTTCAAAAACAAAGGCAGTAATTGTCCCGCACATGTTTGGGTCTCCAGCAAGGATTGATAAATTCCTTAAGCTAAAAGTCCCGATAATCGAGGACTGCGCCCAGTCGGTAGGGGGAGAGTTTAAAGGAAAGAAGATTGGAAGCTTTGGAAAGCTGTCGATTTTTTCATTTTACGCGACAAAGGTCTTTACCACCGGGCAGGGCGGGATGGTGACAACCCACTCAAAAGAGATTCTTGAAAAACTCAGAGACATGACGCAATATGACGGGAGGGAAAGCTACCTCGTATCTTACAATATGGCAATGACTGACTTTCAGGCGGCCCTGGGAAGAAGCCAGCTAAAAATGCTTGGCTCTTTTATAAAAAAAAGAAGGGCCATTGCAGCCCGCTATGACAAGATTATTAAGGAGTTTGGGCGGGCGCCAAAAAGGGCTGAAGGGAGCATATGCTTCAGGTATGTTGTGGAGGTTGAAGACCCGGAAAATTTCATCGGGGAAATGGGCAGGAGAGGAGTGATGTGCGCAAGGCCGATTTTCAGGCCTCTCCACAGCTACCTTGGGCTTAATGCCAGGATTTTTCCAAATACCGAAAAGGCCCAAGGGAGGGCAGTCTCGGTTCCAATTTACCCTTCGATGTCAGAGGAAGAAATAAGCGCAGTGGAAACTTCCCTCAGGGCAACACGCTCTTTCCTCAGTAAGCCAATATAAGGCATTTTCTGCACAGTTAACATAAATATTATGGGGAGGTCAAAAAAATATTTTGGGCCATCAGGCAATATGCTTATTGTTCTGGGCGCAGCAATTGTTTTAGCAATAATTCTGTCAGTAGCGGCCCCAGTATTGGATTTAGATGGCGCAGATAGCAGCCCCGTTATTGTATTAAGGGAGGTACCGGAAGTTTCTGGCAGGTATGAAGTTTCCAGTGGCTGGACAGTTACTTCTTACCAAAACCTGGATGAGCGGCTGTACAGTGGGAAGAAGGTGGAGGTATTTGACGAGTTTGGAAATTCCCTTGGCTTTTACAGGGAGGACTTTTTGGAGCAGGCAATGGTGGACGGCTCTGGAAAAGGGGACGAAATAAATAACTCCGGGCAATACCTGCATTACGATTATCAGCTTGATGACGGAAAAACCTACTATCTGGAAAAACGTTCGATTGGGGCTTACCAAAATGAGCTTGTGCCCTGGACGGGGGATAAGCCAAGCGTTGCAGTAAACCCGCCGCTTCCAAAGGGAACTGAAATAATATTTCTGGACCTCGGTAAAGATTCAGCGAATAACGAGCCGTGGGTTAATGAGCTTTTGGAGTCAAAGGTTTTCCATACTGGTGACACTTTTCACGGCGAGAAAGGGAAGAAAATTGATGTCTATGTGGGGATGCAAAGCTCAGTTGAACAGGGCCCTGAATCATTTCTCATGAGAAATGTGACTATAATGGTAAGGTATCCTGGCTGAGCGGCTTAATACCTTATTTCATTTTCACTTATGAAAGAAAGGGCAGGATTTCGGGAATTGCTTATTCTGGCAATATTTGTGGTTTGCCTGTCTCCAGCAAATGCAGGGGAAACCTGCCAGTATGCGCTTTTCGCAGATGCGACAAGCGAGCTTTTAGGCCATGAGGCAAAATACGCAATAGGGGCTCCGGACTCTGACCTGGACTGCGGCACAGCGCCAATAGACCACGCTTCCTGGGAGAAGCAAAGCTGGAACCTTTCTGCGCAAATTGTCTTTTCGTTTAATGAGCCGGTTTACCCTGAGGGCCTTAGGATTTATGGAGATTATGACCTTTGCATCAATAAGATTTGGTTTTTGAGGGGGGATGACTGGTATCTTGTAGGCAAGGGTGTCGATGAAAGAGGGGTCGGCCGTAACTGCACAGTTAGATACGATTACGGGGAGCTCGACTTCAAGACAAGCAAGATAAAGGTTCAGCCCTGCGCCTGGGCTTGGTCTGCAATTGACGCGGTGCAGTTTTGTGGAAGCAGCGAGTCTTTCCCAAAAATCACTCCTGTAAGCCCGGCTCAGGATGCAATAATTGGCAGTTCTTCAGGCAATCTTAAGATAAGGGTGTCTACAGACATAGCTTCTGAGTGCGAGTTTAGCTTCAGTAGCGGCTTTGATTTTGGGGAGGGCCAAAAGATGGAGACTTTGGAGGGCAGGATTCATTCTTATGCGATGGACAAGCCCGCAAAAATGGGCGAAGTTTCTGTCTATTACAAATGCAGGGGAAAAAGCGGCAAGGAAAACCCTTATTCTGTGATGCATAGGTTCAGTTTCAGGGATTCAAGCGCACCCTTTATCCAGATATGCAACTGGCAAAACTGCTCTGAAGGCGCAGCATCGATTTCCGATGATGATGGCTACCACATGACTCTTGGGAGGGCTGAAGCGGTCTGCAGCAGCGAGCTTGAAAAAAGAGGGCTTAAGGGCACATACTTCCTTGCCTATACAGACAAGTACAATGAGTCAGATTGGGAACTATTCAGGAGGGTATATGAATATGGCCATGAGATTGGGGGGCACAGTAGGTACCACCTCTGCAGGTATGACCTGAATGAGACTTTTTTCAGGGAGGACAAGGAACTGAACCGCCAGGACATTATTGGTGGAATAGGCATGCCTCCAGAGGACCTGATTACCTTTGCCTGGCCATGCGGAGTTACCAACTCCAGGTACAAGCTATGGCTTTCAGACTACTATCTTTTTGCAAGGGGGTATTACAAGAACGTTATGGGTTCGAAAAATCCCGTGGACATGATGGAATTTAAGAGCATCAACTCGATTGGGTTTGGACAGCTCCCGCCAGACTATTATCTCCTTGCAGACACGGCAGAGAACCACCAGGAATGGATAAATTACGTGTACCACGACAGCTGCGACAATCCTGAGATTTTCGATTACCTTCTTGATAAAGGCCTTTGGGTGGACACCATTGGCTCGGTTTCAAAGTACATTGTGCAGAGAAATTCCGCCGGAATTGAGAATGTTGTCCGGGGCGAGGGTAGGATGGAGTTTGATGTTGTTTCCCCGCTTGACACCCGGATTTTTGATAAGGAACTTACCTTGATGATTTATACAGGAAACGAGGCCTGGGGGGATGTGATTGTGAACGGAAAACCTACCCAAGTAACAAGAGCCATAAAGGGCGGCAGGGATTACTTTTTGTTCAATATCCCGCCAGGAAATGCAGTCCATGTTGAGGTAATCGGCTTATCTCCAGACACTCCGTTATGCGGGGATGGAAAGGTTAATCTTGGCAGGGAAGAGTGCGATGACGGAAATGAAAATGACGGAGACGGGTGCAGCAGCAAGTGTAAGATTGAAGGTGAAAATAGGATATATATCCTCTCGTATGTCGGAAACATTGATGGGACTGCAGATAAGTCTTGGTATTACTTTTTTGACAATATCACCGCATATTACGAGAAAAACCAGATTCCTGTCGCATTCAGCTTTTTCCCTGAAAGCATGAAGCCAAACAATTACGAGTTTTCGGAAGTTTTTAGGAGGATGTACCTTGCCGAGAATATTGAGCTTATGCAAAAGGGGTACCGGATGGACGAATACGAAAAGCACCTTGAAACCCTTGACCCAAAGGTTCAGAAGTATATAATAGAGGCGGGAAGGCACACCTACCTGAACCGGATGAAGGCGATTCTTGGCAAAGACCCCGAGGAAATAAGTTTCCCAACAACCTATGTTGCCCCTTATGGCCGCATGAGCCCTTCTATCAGGAAGGCCCTGGAGGAGATGGGCTTTAGGGTAAGCTTTGGGGTCTATTATGTAGATGAGCTTGGGCCTGTCGAATCAACGGCAAATACTGATATGTACCAGTATGCAGTTAGCTTCACCCAAGACGGAAGCGCCGGAAGAAACACGACCTTCAAGACTTCTGACGAGATAATCGCCCAGGTCCTGTCTTATGACCGGGCTGACCTGCCGATGGTAAAGATAAACGGCAAGAAAGTAATTCCTCTATACGTTCACCAGCCGGATTTTGAGCACCCGGAAAATAATTCTGTAGTGGATGAGGAAAAATGGAAAATCTATACTGAGACCATTGAACGGCTTTATAATAACCCGAATGTAACCTTCATAACCCCAAGTGATGCCTGGGCCCTAAGGCACCCGGTATGCATCCCGACAGGGTTTTCGGAAAAAGAATGCAACTGGATAGATGATGACTGCGATGGGCGCATCGATGAGGAATGCGACCCGCACTCATACCTGTACAACTTTTCCTACTCGGAATATGGCCTGGGCTATGATGAGGACAAGTTTGGCCCCGAATATTTCCGAGATTATTTCAGAAAGGGAAGCATTATGGACAGGATGAGCATATTCGTTTATGCAATCTACGACTGGGCGTTTTATTCAACCAAAGGGGTTAGGGATAGGTTTTAGCCGGATGGGCGGTTCTGGATTATTCAGGTTTCCTTTAGAACCCTTCCTCTCCCCTGAAGAACTGCGCCCAGTCAATCTCGTAATATTTTTCAAGGCAAAGGGGGCAGACCGTCCACTCTTCCGGTATGAAGAGCTTTGCTTTCTTGTGGACAGGGCAGGAAATCGGCTTTAGGAGGCCGAGCCCTGTGAACTCAATTTCGATTTTGCCGCTTTCTATTGTGATTTCCCAGTAGCACCCAAGCCCTGGCTTTTCGTCGTGAAAGTCGTCCCTGTAAAGAAAGCCGAGGTTTATGTAATTCTTGTAGACAATCCCCGCGTGGACGTGTCCCTCTATGTGGAGGAGCGCCTCCTTTACGAATCTTTCGGCGCGGTGGGCAAGAAAAATCGTCCTTTCGTCGACAAGGTTGGGGTTTGCGGTTATGCAGATGCCTTCCCCGATTTCAATCTTGTCGTCGGAAACAAGGTTTGGGTATTTTGGCTCCGGCTCGACGTAGATGCCGATTCCAAACGGGTCAAATGACCTGTCCCGGTTTCCAAACACATAATAGCAGGGGGCTTTTAGCTTTGACAATTCCTTCATAGTCTTTTCATAGACTTCCTGGACCTCGTGAAAGCTCGAAAAGTCGCCTGCAAATATTATCGCATCGTACTTGTTGTTTTTAACAAGCTTAGTAAGGACTTTTACCGCCCCAACTTCTCCATGTATGTCCGAGAAAGCAAGTATTTTCATTTTTTTGCATTTTGCCCTAGGGGGCATAAAAGTATCTTGCAAAACCTTCTAAAGCCAAGATTCTGGAAAGAGCCGCCCTAAAAATGACGGGTAATACAATATAATATTGGAGAATATATGGGGTGGTTTCATTTAGGTGTATGAGCGCATATCCAGAAGGATCAGATTCGCCGTATGCCCCCAGGAATACGCACAGAAGAGTGAGAGATACCTCAACAAGAGGGGATTGCGGCGCTCCGGTGAAATATAAGTCAGGTTTTTAATCCTGGTGCCGGTTTGAATTTTAGATACTTTTCTCTTTTTG
>JAFGCN010000017.1 GCA_016932615.1 Candidatus Aenigmatarchaeota archaeon | reverse complement strand
GTCAGGCACCATCAAGTTTCCTGCCAAGTCTTCTGCGCCGGTCACGTTGATTGTGTAGTTTCCGTCACCGGTGGAGATTGTGAAGTTATACCAGCCAACCCATCTGGTTGAGTTTGACCAGCCGGTTGCGGTTATTGTGTACTCGGAGGTGTTCTGTATTTTGACGATTGGGCTGACTGAAACGTTCATCTCTTCGGAGAAGTCAAGTGTGAAGGTTACGTTTCCTGCGGCTAAGGGTGAGGTGTCGTTTAGAGCGAGGTTTGTTAAGGTGGGCGCTGTAAGGTCAATGGTAACTATTCGCTCATCTGTTTGAGTAAGGTTATTGTCCGTGTCATTAGCCCAAGCATAATATGTGTATGTGCCCTCAGACAGGCCAGATATGTTCTTGTAGAACAAATACCTGCTGGAGTTGTAAGAGCTTATTTCTGGGGAAGCGTTGGTGTAGCTAGTGTTGCTCCCATTCCAGTTAAGGATAAATTCGCTAAAGTTGCCCGTGTCTATCGTTGTGTTAATCTCAAACCATGGGTGGTTTATGGAGCTTGCATTCTGCTCGGTCGGGTAGACAAAGTCCAGCAGAATGCTTTCGCCAAATACAAGCGCCAAGCCAAAAATAGCCAGCAGGAACAGCAAAGAATATTTTTGGATATTGGAAACTCTGCAACAGCAGTTCATAATATAATCTATATATCTTATGAAAGAAGCCCTATTTTACGAAAAGCTTCCCGAAAAAAAGGTCCGCTGCCAGCTTTGTGCAAGAAGTTGCCTTATCGGCGAAGGAAAGGCAGGATTCTGCTCCGTAAGAAAGAACATTGAAGGAAAGCTGTTTTCGCTTGTCTATGGAAAGCTATGCTCAATTGCAGTAGACCCTATCGAGAAAAAGCCATTCTACCACTTCCTGCCAGGAACAAGAGCCCTGTCAATTGCAACCGTGGGATGTAACCTGGCCTGCAAGTTCTGCCAGAATTTCGACATCTCAAAACCCAAAGAGATATTTGGAAAAAATACTGGGCCAAAAGAAGTGGTTGAGGCAGCAAGGAAAAACAACTGCCAGTCCATTGCCTATACCTACACCGAGCCAACCGTATTCTACGAGTACGCCCTTGATGTGATGAAGCTTGCAAAAAGGCAGGGGCTCAAAAACGTCTGGGTCTCAAATGGATATACCCAAAAGGAGCCAATTGCAAAAATGTCCAAGTACCTTGATGCAGTAAACGTGGACATAAAAGGGGACGAGAAGGTCTACAGCTCACTCTGCCTTGCCTCCTTGAAACCAGTCCTATCAGCCCTTAAGGAATACAAAAAGCGAAAGGTCTGGATTGAAATAACTATGCTTATAATCCCTGGCCACAATGACTCTGAAAAATGGATGGGTGAAATTACAGAATGGGTAAGCGAAAATCTTGGAAGAGAAACGCCCCTCCACATCTCCAGATTTTTCCCGATGTACCTGATGACTGACGTTCCTCCAACGCCCCTTGAAACACTCAAAAAACTGCATAAGGTTGCAAAGAAAAACCTGGACCACGTCTACCTGGGAAATATTCCTGAAGACCTTAGCAGAGATACTCTCTGCGCTTCCTGCGGCGAGCTTATGGTTTCCAGGTCAGGATATAAAATTACTCCGCCCCCAAAAGCATGCAAAAAATGCGGCAAAAAGCTTGCGGGGGTTTATGCTTAATGTTTTATAATCCGCCCCACCTTATTCCTTATAGGTACATAGGCCAGAGCCAGATTCCAACAAGACACATCGTGACGTGTCTCCAAGCAAAAGGTAGCAGTCTTCATCTGTAACGCAGCTGCTTCCGGGCGCAATGCCAGAACACCTCCAGCAGGCATTTATGCAGTCTTTTGGAGTAGCAAGCGGGTTGTTAAGGTACCCTTTGCAAACATTAAGAAAATTCCAGTTGTCTAATGGCCCAAACGTATGCTGCCCGGAGTAGGAGGGCTCTACCCGCGATACTGCCTCCTCGCTGCACCCGTAAACTTCCGAAAGAATTTCGCAGCCCCGCTCAAACTCTGCCATTTCAAACCCAGAGGACGCTTCACTGCCCAGCCAACTGACAGACTGGCCAATCTCATAGACGCTACTCACTGTCCAGACAATAAAAAGCAGCAAAACCACAGTCAGGCAAATCAACCAACCGGAGGCATAATCTTGTTTTTTATCGCGCTTTTTACTCAAAAAGCCAAATCCCATAACAGTAAATCTCCTAATAAATAAAAACAAATTGAGCATAAGTACCCCTCTGTAAGCTTCCTTTGCCGTTCAAAGAGAGCCGTTTTTCGCCATTAGTTGTCCTGGAAGATTTCATCGAACTCCTCAAAGGGGAGTGAACCTTCAAATGGTTCCTGAAGTATTCCGAACTTCGAAAAGAGCGTTTCGCAGTTTATGCACCTTAGGTAGTGTCCGTCCTTTTCTCCCATTATCCCGCAAACGGGACAATGCCCTTCCCTAAATGTCAGGAACATACTTTTTCATAAAGAAAAATAATAAATCTCTTGGTGAAATCTAAAACGATAGTCGATAATCTGGATAGAAACATTAAAATAGAAAAAACAGTTCAAAATTACTTCTTAGGTACAACATCTATGCAGATGCCTGCAGCAACGGTCTGACCCATATCTCTCAGTGCAAATCTTGCAAGCTGAGGGTATGTGCTCTGCGTCTCAATTACCATGGGCTTTGTTGGCTTTACCTTGATGATTGCAGCGTCACCAGTCTTTATGTAGTCTGGATGTTCAGCAACGGTCTGACCTGTCTTGGGGTCCATCTTCTTGACAATCTCGGTAATTGTGCAGGTAACCTGGGCGGTGTGCACGTGGAACACCGGGGTGTAACCTGCCGCAATCACAGTGGGGTGGTTCAGGACAATAATCTGCGCCGTGAACTCCTCTGCAACTGTTGCCGGGCTGTTAGGGTCACAAAGAACGTCACCTTTCTTGATGTCATTTTTGCCGACTCCCCTGAGGTTAAATCCAATGTTATCACCCGCCTTCGCCTCTGTAAGGGCTTGGTGGTGCATCTCGATGGACTTAATCTCTGCCTTAACGCCTCCAGGCATTATGAGTACCGCTTGGTTTGGCTTGACAGTGCCTGTCTCAACCCTGCCTACTGGAACCGTACCGACACCAGTAATGGAATAAACATCCTGAACTGGAAGCCGAAGCGGCTTGTCCGTAGGTCTCTGAGGTGGGGTAATCTGGTCCAAGGCCTCCAATATTGTAGGTCCGGTGTACCAAGGCATGTTGGTGCTCTTCTTTGCTATGTTGTCTCCAACGTATGCGGAAGCAGGAATGTATTTAACTGTGTCTGGCTTGAATCCTGCGCCAGTAAGAAGCTTCTCAACCTGTCCCTTGATTTCATTGAATCGGTCCTGCTTGTACTCCACAGCGTCCATCTTGTTAATTGACACGATTACCTGGTTGATTCCAAGAATCTTTGCAAGGAACGCGTGCTCCTTGGTCTGGTCCTGGATTCCTTCCCTTGCAGAAACAACCAAGATGGCTACATCTGCCTGAGAAGTACCGACAATCATGTTCTTAACAAAGTCCCTGTGGCCAGGTGCGTCGATAATAGTGAAGTAGTATTTTGGAGTCTCAAAACTCTTGAATGCTACGTCTATCGTTACGCCCCTTTCTCGCTCTTCCTTCAAGCTGTCCATTACGAAAGCAAATTCAAAGGTTTCCTTTTTCTTTTCTTTTGCCTCATCCTTTAGCTTTCTCATGGTCTCCTCTCTAACAGCGCCGCTGTCGAAAAGGAGCCGTCCTACAGATGTACTCTTTCCGTGGTCGACGTGACCTATCGTTACTAGATTCACATGTGTCTTGTTTGATGCCATACCTATACTACCCTTCTAAAATATAAATAAGGAATTTACGGTGAAAGGGGGTTTTGTGCAGCTAGAATGAGTGCTTTGGGGGGTAAGTTGCAGTAAATCATTCTACAGTCACTGACTTTGCCAGATTTTTGGGCTTATCTATCTCGCAGCCCCGCGCGACCCCGGCATAATATGAAAATAGCTGCAGGGGAATCGTGCTAAGGATGGGGGTCAGCATCTCAATTGTCTTTGGTATATATAGGACATCATCAGCGATAGTCTTTATTTCATTGTTTCCTTCCGTCGCTATGGCAAGAATCCTTCCCTTTCTGGCCTTTACTTCCTCCATATTGGAAATCATCTTCCGATACACGCTGTCGCTTGGGACAACGCAGACACAGGGAAACTTTTCGGACACAAGAGCCAACTCGCAGTGCTTTGGTTCTCCGCCCCGGCATCCCTCGGCATGCACATATGCTGTTTCCTTAATCTTGTGGGCGCCTTCCCTTGCAACTGGATAGCTATATTTCCTGCCAAGATAGAGATAATTCTCAAAGCCCTTGTATTTCTCTGCAAGTACCCTCATAGAAGAGCAATTGTTGATTGTTTGCTGCACAAGCTGCGGAATCTTCTCCAGTTCCAGGGTAATTTTCCTCCCATCTTCACGTGAAAGCCCCCTCTGCCTCCCAAGGTAAAGGGTCATCAGTGAAAGAACCGCCAGCTGCGTCGTAAAGGCCTTTGTGGAAGCGACGCTTATCTCGGGCCCGGCATGAGTGTAGAGCCCTGCATCGGTTTCCCTTGCCTGGGTCGAATCAATTACATTTGTAATGCCTAGTGTCAGAATCCCCTTTGCCTTTGCATCCCTTATTGCAGCAAGCGTATCCGCAGTTTCTCCCGACTGGGAGATTGCAAGCATAGCGGACTTTCGGTCTATAGTCGACTTGCGGTACCTGAACTCGGAAGAAACATCCACCTTGGTCGTAATGCCAGCATATTCTTCAAACATCAGCTCTGCAATAAGCCCTGCATGCCTTGCGGTGCCGCATGCCACAACATAAATCCTCTCAATTTCCTTCAGACGCTCCTCAAAATTTTTCAGGCCTCCAAGCTGGGCTCTGCCTTCTTCTGGCATAAGCCGGCCTCTAAGGCAGTTTTTGATACTCTCCGGCTGCTCCAGTATCTCCTTTAGCAGATAATGTGGATGGACGCCCCTCTCCACATCTGCCAGTTTCCACTCTATCTCCCGAAAAGGCCTCTCGGTAAATATGAAGTGGCTTTCCGGAGTAAGAATTGACATTTCGCCCTCATTAAGATAGATTACTTTCCTTGTATGGGCAATCACTGCAGCAGGGTCAGAGGCAACAAGGAGCTCTTTTTCCCCGATACCTATCAGCAAGGGGCTTCCGCAGCGCGCTGCAACAATCTTGCCTGGGTCCTGCCGGCATATTGCCGCCAAGCCATATGTTCCCTTGATGCAGTTTAACGCTTTTCTTACCGCAATTTCAAGATTTCCGCTGAAAAACTTCTCTATAAGGTGTGCTACGACTTCTGTATCGGTATCGGAAGAAAATTTGTGGCCTTCCTGGACCAGTCCATCTTTCAAATACTTGTAATTCTCAATTATCCCGTTATGGACAACGAAAACATTGTTTTTACAGTCCGTGTGCGGGTGGGCATTTTTCTCTGTAACCTCACCATGGGTTGCCCATCGTGTATGCGCAATGCCAAGATTCCCCGAATGAGTTCCGACAGGCAAACTTTTATCCAAATCCGAAACCTTTCCGACCCTTCTGAATAGATGGGGATTGGCATTCCGGTCAAGCACGCAAAAGCCATAGCTGTCATATCCCCGGTACTCCATGCGCTGAAGCCCCGATATAAGGATTGAAAATGCCTCCCTTCTGCCTATGTACCCAATTATGCCGCACATGAATGACCTTGAAAATTTGGCATATATAGGAGCATATTACTAAATAGGGCATACTGGATAATACGGTGCATCCCACAACGTTGCATTATAATTGAATTGCTTCCTCTAGCGATTATCCGAGTGTCTTGAGGATGGGGCGGGTGGGGTTTGAACCCACGACATCACGGTAACTAAGTCCCAAAATGACCCTATTGGCCCTTTCAGGGATGCTTCAGCCGTGCGCTCTCCCAAGCTGAGCTACCGCCCCATAAAGTAAGGTGGAAATAAATTAATCAAATAAGCCCCAGAATCAGATATTATGGGTGTCAACATTTCGGAAATTCTGGTCTCCGAGCAGATTGAACTGCCCTCCCTTTCAGGCAAAGTCCTCGCAATAGACGCGCTCAACATGATTTACCAGTTCCTTGGAAACATCCGCCAGGCGGACGGAACGCCCCTTATGGACTCAAAAGGCCAGGTAACAAGCCACTTGTCGGGGCTCTTCTACAGGAACATCAATTTCCTGGAGAGGGGGCTGAAATTGGTCTATGTCTTTGACGGCAAGCCCCCAGAAGCAAAAAGGTCCGAGCTTGACAGCAGGATGGAGGCAAGAACGAATGCCAAAGAGAAGTGGGAAAAAGCCATGGAGGAGGGGCGGCTCGAGGAGGCAAGAAAGTACGCCCAGAGAAGCGCAGTCGTTTCCGACGAGATGGTGGAGGAAAGCAAAAAACTTCTGGAGTGCATGGGAATCCCTGTGATTCAGGCAAAAAGCGAGGGGGAGGCCCAGTGCGCCAAAATCTGCCAGGACGGAAAGGCATATGCCGCCGTAACACAGGATTTTGATTCCCTTCTTTTCGGCTGCCCGAAGACTATCCGAAACCTGTCAGTTTCAAAGGCAGAAACCCTACAGATGATTGAGCTTGCCCGGCAAAAGCTCACAAGAAAGCAGCTGATAATGATCGGCCTTCTCGTGGGAACCGACTATAACCCCAAAGGAGTCTCAGGGATAGGACCGAAAAAAGCCCTTGCCTTGGTCGAAAAATTCGGGACGCTTGAAGAGATAAAAAAGCAGGTGGCTTGGGAGTTCGAGATAGAAATGGAGGACCTCTTCGAGTTTTTCATGAACCCACCCGTAGAAGAAACTTATGATATTGTTTTTGGCAGGCCCGACAGGGAAAAGGTAATCGGGCTTCTCTGCAAGGAGCATGACTTCTCGGAAGATAGGGTAAACAAAGGTCTTGACAAGCTCGAAATGAAAAAGCCGGCGCAGACGAATTTACTTGGGTTTTGACTAAGAGCCTTTAGGCAATCGAATAAGGAGTGGGATTCGAACCCACGAAGTCACTTAGGCGCCAGTTCGACAAACTGGAGGGTTTGACCACTTACCGTATCCTGTCAAAAACAATGACTATAATAATCAATAATCTAAATATAACTATTCAAGCATTATTTCTTCTCTTCAATCTCTTTCTTGAACCTTCTTAAGGTACTAGGTGCCTGCTCGGGGGTAACCTTCAGGAATTTGGAGGTTTTCCGGATTTCCTTGAGTTTTTGCCACATATTCATAATTTTGAAGGTATTTTATTTTATAGCCCCGTGGTGTAGCGGCCAAGCATACAGGCCTTTGGAAATCAAAGGTTTGAGGCGGGAGAAATCCTTAGCCAATGATTGAAGCTAGCCTGTGACCGCGGAAATCCCTTTTCTTGATAAGAAAAGGTCTTACAACCCCCAAAAGAAAACTTTTCGCGGAATTCGAATCCGCGCGGGGCTATAAATTAACAATTTAGCCAAAGAGGGCAGTTCTTTCTTGGTGGTGTCGGACCTTCTTTCTTTTTAAGAAAGAAGGACTGACCGTGCGGGGCTATATTTCATCAAACTACTCCCTAATCTACTTAAGGTCCTGAAATTCCTCCACCACAGACCTGACCTCTGCACGCATCTGTTCATCAATCCTTCTTTTAGCTATCCTCTCAAGTTCCTCTCCAGCCCCCAATACCTTTTCTACGGTAGGCAGTATATCCCCTAGCGTTTTTCCTTTGCCAAAATTAAGCACTTTGTAGAGGGTTGTGCCGCTTGAATCCAAACCCTCAAGTTGTGCTACCCCTCTTACGACTTCTCCAGGAAACTTAAATGCAGTCCTTGCGGGACCTATTAAACCTCCAATTACTCCCACACCAATAACATCATAATCAAAATCGCTTCCCTTTGGAAACTTGTCCTCCTTCAAACCGGCAAAGTCAAATCCATAAGGGTACCATTCAGGCCTGGTACCCGACAGGTCAGGATAAAGCTCCAAGGCGCAACCTGGCGTCTGAAGCACGTCGTCTCCCGCTGCCACATACCTGGGAGCATATTCCACATACCGGGGTAAAACAAAACCAAGCCCCTCTCTTACAGGAAACGGCTCCCTGAAACCAGAAACCCTAGGAAAGCCAAAAAGGGCTACCCTATCCAGTACATCTTCCCGAGTTACCGCCTTTGCCATAATAAACTCCCTTCCGGTGGCTTATTAATATACCAAAGAGCGTGACAATAGCACTACAACAGTAGGGCTTTCAAAATATCCTGCAGTCAACTGCCACGCCCCGTCGGTCATTGATTATGAAGGGGTTAATGTCCAGGCTGCTAATCTCAGGGTGGTTTTCTGCGATTTCTGAAAGCTTCAGTATCGCGTCCTCCACGAGGGACAAGTCATAGCTTTTGCCCCGAAAGCCCTTCAGGACCTCGTAAATCCTAAGCTCTTTTATCATCTCTGAGGCATCCTGCCTTGTTAGCGGGACTGCACGGAAGGAAACGTCCATCATGACCTGGGTAAATATGCCTCCTGCCCCAGCCATTATCACCTTGCCAAAGGTCTCATCCGTATGTATTCCAAGTATCAGCTCTATGCCGGAAACCCTCTCCTGAACCAGTATGTCCTGGGTTTTTCCCATCTTGTGCCACGCCTCGCCAAACTCCCCAGGGCAGTGTATAATCCGCACCAGGTTCTGTTCAGACTTGTGCTCCAAAACATTTGCCTTGAGCACTACAGGAAACTCCTCAGGCATGCCCCGCACATGCTTAGTGCTCGCTATGCTGATTCCGTTATCCTTCAGAAAGTTAAGGCATTCGAGGAGGTCCATAAAGGTATATTATATATTAGGAATATTCAAAAATGCTCAGACGGCGCAGAAGCATGGCATAAAAATACAAATATGTTTGATTATGGACAAAGTTCTGGATTTGATAGTCAATGGTTCCGACTGGGAGTCCGCCCTGAAAGAAATAGTGCTCGAAAAAGGCATGGACCTCTGGAACATAAACATTGTGGTGCTTTCCGAAGCCCTTGTAGAGCACCTTTCAAAGCTTGAGACCATAAACTTCAGGATTCCGGCAAGGTTTATACTCATCTCAGCAGTCCTTCTCAGGATGAAGTCAGAAACGCTTATGGAAAAGCCGGTCCAGGAAAGAATCCCGGAAGTTCTTGACATAAACGGCATCAACCTGCTTGAAATGCCTATCAAGAGAATACCTGTGCGAAACATCACCTTCGAAGAGCTTACTTACGCCCTTGGAAAGATTGTAAAGGACACGCAGGTAAAAGAAGAAATACGCATAAACAAGGAGCACAAAATCGAGAACATAAAAAAGCTCCTGGAGCTTGACATAGACAACTATGTCGACAGGGTCTACAGGGAGCTAAGAAAAATAAGGAAAACTACCTACTACACCATCACAAAAGGAAAAGAGCAGCTGGAGTCTGCAAAGTATTTTGTCGCCATGCTTCACCTGGCAAACCAGCAGAAGGTTTCTGTCCACCAGGAAATTATATTCGAAGACATCGATATAGATGTCAGGGAAATGGAGGAAATAAAAAAGGAAATCGAGAGGTCTGAAAGCGAAAACACCCCTACTGACCCTCTTGCGGGCCTTGCAAACAGTCAAGCGAGCTGAATTTGCACGTTTAATCAATTTTCAGGCAATAAATTTATGCCTCTGTAGTGTAGTGGATAACATGCTTCCCTGCGGTCATCCCTTCAGCTTAATTGGCTAAAGGTCTGACAACCCCAAGAAAAAATTTCTTGGAATCAAATGGCAGCTAGGAGGTGATCCGGGGTTCGAAAAAACAGCCCTCAAATAACCCTAAGGCAGGGGGTTGAAGCGAAATTCCCCGCAGAGGC
The DNA here is from genome assembly GCA_016932615.1 of Candidatus Aenigmatarchaeota archaeon. Taxonomy (NCBI): domain Archaea; kingdom Nanobdellati; phylum Candidatus Aenigmatarchaeota; species Candidatus Aenigmatarchaeota archaeon. The sequence goes on along the minus strand of JAFGCN010000017.1, from coordinate 39,383 downwards.
AAAACAACCCTTATTCTGCAGTTTTCTTTTTCTTCCTGTAGATAAAAAAGTAATATCCCAAGCCAATCAAAAGCAGGAGCAAAATCCCAATACCTATCCCGGTAGGGCTTGTAAGGAACCTTCCTGTAAATATATTGGTAAGCAAGTCGTCACCATTCTCGCTTGGGCTCTCTGTCTTAGGCGCGCAGTCTGCTTCGCATATTTCCCCGGGGCTGCATATGCCGTCACCGCAGGTAACTTCAACCGACGAGAAATCACACTCCTGTGACACTGGAGGCATATCATCAAATGTGGAGCAATCATTAAGGTCTATGCAAACCCTGGTCTGGAAACCATTTATGCACTCTGACCAGTCCTCACAAGTCCAGTTCTCGCTGCATTTTTCTGTTTTATTTACCGTAACCCACTCAAGCCCCTCGACATCATCCGAGCTTGATGAAGAAGAAGGGGTTATAGACGAGCTTGATGAATGGCTGGAACTGCTCGAGGAAGTGGTCTGGGCTGGAGGGCAATCTTCAGGGCAGGTGGAAGAAGACTCCTCTCCGTTGCATAGTGTGTCGCCACACGCGGGGCCAGCAAGCGTCAGGTCAAGCTGCTCGTGAGAGCCATCAGAAAAAACAGCCCCCTCCTGCGCTTCAACTGAGCCAATCTTAAACACGATTGTGTCGCCTTCATCTGCATCTGAAACAATAAGCTCATAGTAGCCAGGGCCAATCCTCTCCCCAACAAGGGTCGTGTCATACAACTCCCCGTCAATGTAAGCGCTTACGGGAGTCCCGTCAGGCGCAAGGTCGCTTCCTACATAAGCTCGTCCCCACCAGTCTCCCGGAAAAGCGGCAAATGCAGGAGCCACAGACACCAGAAGCAAGAAAAAACCAGCCAAAACAAGTTTTGCGTTCATCTTAAGTCACCTCACACAGGAATGCAATTATCATCCTGACTACAGTCAGGGTCATCACAATCAATCAATTCGTCGCAGTCATTGTCAAGTTCATCAGCGCAGCTCGTTTCGGTATCGTGCCAGCACTCGCACCTCCCGCAGGCAGCAGTGCCTATTGCATCGCCTTCAGAGGAGGCGCACTGGTTTTGCGAGGTTGTTGAGCCGCAGTAAGCGTCGCAGCCATAATTCCAGCTCGTAACGCTCTCGGACACAAATCTTCCGATTTCATAGCCCTGCGGCGTGCAGACATTGTCCATGCACCAGGAGTCATCCGCGCATATTCCATAATCGCAAGTAAGCTCCGGCTCGCAGGAAAGCTCATCTTCTGCGCCGTTCCCGCTTTCTTCCTCAGAGCATTCAGCTTCGCACTGCTCATCATCGCAGTCAACCAGGCCATCGCAATCGTCATCAATAGTGTTATTGCAAATCTCCTGCGCTGCAGGGCTTACTGCAGAATCATCATCATCGCAATCCCTCCCGGAAGTGCTTTCCGAGTAACCAATTGGGATTTCAGAGCCGTAGCATATCGAAAACAGGTCTTCTTCATTCTGGTTTTCCTCTCCCCAAAGGTGGAACCCATCCTCGTCACCGTCATAATAGAAGGTGCCAACCCTCCAGGAGGCGTTATTGCCATCGTTGCAGTCGACAGGACCGCAATCCTCTCCCTCTATGGAATAACCATCCCCATCAAGGTCTGTGCATGAATCAATCCTTGCATCCAGATCGTCTGAACAGGTCGCCTGAACAGACAAGTCATAAAGTATTGGTGACTCGGAACCTGCAACACCCTTCAAAGTAGCTTCAACCTGAAGATACCTTCCATCAGGTGTTGTGCTGAGAGAAACGCCATTTTGCGCAGTCTCCCAGGAGGACCAGGACAAATTATCTGAAGAACTTCTCACCTTCACGGTAATTGATGTCCCGTTAGGGGAATAGCCCGTCCAGGAAACCGCGTCAAAAGAAGTTCCGTTCTTTTTCGAGTCAAAGACAACCGTCCATACCCCAACTGAAATAGAGCCCCTAAGCCCGAGCCCGCTTGCATCACTATAGGTATATGGCTGAAGTCCCGTGTCAAACACACCTAAAGGAGACCCATCAGTTCCGTTGAACTTTGCCATCTTGCTGTCTCCCCTGTGAATTGCCCAGACATTATCATCACTGTCAACAACAGTGCCTCTTATCTCAGAGGCCACCTGTGCAGGAGCAAGCCATATCAAGCTTCCATCAGGCGCGTATTTTCCCATGCGGCCATCCGAGTTGCTGCCGGAAAGGATGTTCCCTTCTGAATCCGTCGCAACTCCATAAGAATAATAGTCTGAAGTTGCCGGCTGGCTGAAGGTCTCATCGGAAGAATTAAACTGAAGGTAAGGGTTATGGTACCCAAGATAAACCTGGGTGCTGCCCTCAGAGTCATATCCAAGAGCAATTCCATAGTTGCTGCCGCTGTGCGTATAAATCGTCCAGTTTCCTGTATTGGTGTCAAGCTTAAGCAGGTTATTGTCAAGGGATGCGCCCCAAAGGAAGCCATATCGGTCGACCAAAGCGCCATAAGGCGTGTGCGCCCCAACATAAATCGGGCCCTGAATTACACTTCCGTCAGTCCCGTTAAGCTTATAGTAGGACCTTTCATTGAAAAGGCCAAGCCAGATATTTCCTTCGAGGTCTATTGCAAGCCCCCTTCCAAGGCCACTTGAAGGCCCGACAGTCGCAACCCAGGCAACCCTCTCATCGGTTATCTCCTCGGGGTCAATCCTTTCGTTTCCATTTGTGTCATTCATTGGGAGCATTTCCCCCCCCTCGATTACTGAATTATTGTTTGCGTCATATGAAGTGTCCATTATCCCGTTTCCGTTCCTGTCAATCCAGTCATTTGCAAGAATCTTTATGACATCTGCCGGGTAATCGTCAAAGTGCCTGTTTGCGACATAGCAGTTTCCGTCAGTGTCAACTGCCGTCCTGGATGGGGCAGCGCCAGACCATGCCCCATGGTCAGCAAGAACTCCAAACCAGGTGTGGTACCTTGCAAGCTCCCTATTCTGCGAAGTGTCCCATTTCGAAACAGAATCTTCCCCGGCATTTGCAACCCAAAGTATCGGGTAGGTCGTAACCTGCCCCTCAATAATCTGAAGCTGGTCTGGGACGGTGGTGTGTTCCAGACCCGACAAAGTGCCTTCATCGAAATCGGCATTAAGAGTATAACCTTTCTCGGAAACGCAGGAGTCATTTACCAGCTCAAGCGTGCATTCCTCTGAGCAACCATCTCCTCCCTGCGTGTTATTGTCATCGCATTCCTCAAACCGCTCCGTGATGCCATTTCCGCAAACGGAAATCTCAAGGCCATCCTCTCTATCCAGGCACTCCGTATCGTAAGGGTAATCCCAGTACCCATCAGCATCGTTATCGAGCCGGTCCCAGCACTCCGTAAGATCCATGGAGCAGCCCTCCCGAAGGTCATTGAAAATGACAAAGTAGCTCATGTACCTTGCGTCATCCTTGAGCTTTATATAATACTTTCCGGGACCCTGGTCAAAATCATTCAGGCTGTTCATCGGCTCTCCTGTTTCGTTGTTCAGCCGCTCAGGGTCATAAGAGGTCCAGTCCCCAGTAAGGTAGTCCTGGAAGTAGATGATATCATACTGTCCTTCCATGAGCTTCATGACATTCCACATTCTCGAGTCGTTTGTGTACAGGTCCACCATCATCTCAGGTATCTCTACTGAACGCCACTCCCAGCCAAACATTCCTGAGTACTTTATTGGAACCTTGCATTCCTCACCCGGAAGATTCTCATGGACCACGAAAGTCTCTATATCTTCAACTGTGTTTCCCAGGCAGTCCGTGACCCTCACTTTCAGCCGGTGGGTGGAGTCGCCAAGAAGGTTAAACTCTCCAGTGTAAGTCTTCCAGCTGTCCCAGATTCCGCTTCCATCGTACCATATGCTGTACTCGATCTTTGTCCTTCCCGAAGCGCACGGCTCAAGAGCATCGTAAGTCCCATCAAGGCTTATCGGAGTATCGGTGGTAATATCCCAGGCATCCTCTCCGGTCTGAGGGTTTTTGCCCATGTAAATACTTGGCCAGCCGACTTCCTTCAGGATTTCAGGCGCGTGGTTGTCGACCCTGTGGTACTGAATGTGTACCTTTTCTATATTTTCAACCCGGTCGACGGCATACCAGACAATTTTGTGAAGGCAGTCCTCGCCAAGAGTTAGGGTAGTGTTTAGTTCTGAGCTTCCGTTTGCAGGCACGTCCTGTTCATCCAACTTCACCCACTCATCTCCAGTTCCGTCCTCGCTGTACCAAACCTCATAGTGAAGGTGGTCAAGCCCTGATGAGCAGTTAGTCATCCCCTCAACCGCTGAGAGTGTTATGGTAGAGTTGCTTGTAAGCCAGAAGGACTCTATTTCCTCATCAAGAGTGAGGTTGAATAGCTCTAGGTCCTCTTCAGTTGCATTGCACATCGACCCTTCAATCAGCTTGTAAGTCCTGGGTGGGGTCTGGTCTACCTTGTGGTACTGTATATGCTCATCTTCAGGGTTTCCAAGAAGGTCTACTGCATACCAGACAATTTTGTGAATGCAGTCCCGCTCAAGGTTAATTGTAACGATTGAAGAGGAGGCATTTTCATCATCAATCTTCATGTCGACTTCTCCGTCACCGTCAGAGTCCCACCAGAGTTCGTAGTGTATGTAGTCCACGCCAACAGCGCAAGGGCTTGCCTCATCGACTGCCAAAAGTATTATATCAGTTTCATTTGAAACCCAGTAATTTTCCCAGTAGGGATTTGTCTTGTCTGTGTCGTCCCAGGTAGGGCCATCGAAAGTCTTTGTTGTAACCGGCGGCGTTGAATCGACCCTATGGTATTGGGACCGCTTTTCCTCAGTGTTTCCAAGCATATCCACTGAGTACCACTCAATTTTGTGAAGGCAGTCCTCATTAACCGTGAAGTTTACATAGCTTCCTGTAACGACGCTCCAGTTGCCCATCTCCAATCCATCGACCATTTCGTCTCCGTCCATGTCCTTTCCAACCCGGTACCACAACTCTCTTATGCCGACAGCACATGGCTCTATTGTGTCTGTCGCGTTAAGCTCAACTACAGTCACATGGTCCCTCATCCAAAAGTTTTCTGCCTGCTCTTCAGTAAGCTCAAACTGCTCCTCGTCCTTTTCGGAGGCAGGATACTTCGGGCCGATAAAGCTCTTGACAGTAACCGGCGGCTGTGAGTCAACCCTGAAAAGTTCAGTATCGTTAACTACATTGCCTAAGGCATCACGGCAGGAAATGTGGAGCTCGTGAAGGCAGTCCTCAGTAAACACTATCGGCCCCCTGTATTCAAACGGCCCTTCCCAGGTCGTGTTGTTTACAAGGTACCAGTAATCGCACTGCACCCGGTCTATTGCGCAAACGTCTCCTCCATCAACAGGGTCGAGGGTGATATTTGTGTAGTGGTCGCGAAGCCAGTAATCGCAGCCCTCACCTTCAGTGCATTCAATCTTCGGCTCTCCGATAATCTTGTTCATTTCAGGTGGGGTTGTGTCCACCTTATCAATTTCAACCTGGGTCTCTTCCTTATTGCCAAGTGCATCGACGCAATACCACTCAAGCCGGTGAACCGAGTCCTCGCCATAATTTATCGCCCTTGTGTATTCTGTCCAGTCCTGGAAGAGGACATCATCCACAAAGTACCTGTAATAAATCTTAACGCCGCCCACGGGGTGAGGGGCCTGGTCTTCGCAGTAAAGCTCAAGAAGTGTATTCTGGGTAATCCACTTGTCGCAAACCTCTCCCTCTGTGCAGTTTACGTACGTGCCGTTAATATCCTTCCATGAAACCGGCGGCTTGGTGTCAACAGCGTCAATTTCTTCTGTAAGAGGGCCCGTGTTTTCAAGGGCGTCAGAGCACCAGTAAACCAGCTTGTGGCAGGAATCCCTGAAGCTTGTAAATGACTTGTAGCCATCGGTGACTCCACTTGCAAGCTCCTCCCAGTCCGGCCTGATACACTCCTCGCTCCAGTATAAAGTCCAGTTAAGCGTAACGTCGCCGACAGGGTGGGGCATGACATCCGTGCAGTTGAGTGTGATGTTTGAAGTGCCATTGAGGTACCAATCAATAGTGCTGTTTCCCATTAGGGCGCCGTTCACTTGCTTTACTACCTCAGGCGGGCTTGAATCAACCATGTCAAGCTCGGTTCTAACTTCTTCGGCATTTCCAAGGGCGTCTATGCAGTACCACTCGAGCAGGTGGAAAGAATCATTTTCGTACGAAAATGTAACCGGGTTTGTGCTTTTTATCCAGGTTCCGGAAATCCAGGTGTCTCCTGTAGCATTCTTCCAGTCGATTTTGTAGAATAAATCAACGTTTCCGACCGGGTGTGGTAGAGAGTCCCGGCATTCCAAGGTGACCTCAGTTTCAGTTGTCACATAATAGCAGCCATCCGAGTAGTTACCCTCACCAATCTCCCTGCAGTCAGTTTCTATCTGAGGCCCCTGAATGCCTTTCACGCTTACCGGCGGCTCGTTATCCACGAATACGCACTGGGCTTTTATTCTCTCGCGGTTTCCAAGCCTGTCTTCAGACCAGTATTCTATAAGGTGGCATGAGGTTTCAGTCTTGTAGAACGGGGCAGTATATTCTGTCCAGCCCTCATCCTCGAAGTCATGGACTGGCTGGCAGTTTAGAGGCGCTTCCTCGCACATATAATCGTTAACTATCGTGTTCATCCAGTAAGTCTTATCGACTCCGACTGCGCATATTTCGCCGCCGTCAGTTGATTCCAATGTGACGGGAGTGCTGGAGTTTATCCACTTGGGGTATGAGCCATCAGTATCGAACAATGGCCAGCCATAAGTCTTGTTAGTTTCAGGCGGGGTTGTGTCCACCTTGTCGACCTCAACCTGCGTTTCTTCCCTGTTTCCAAGAATATCCGTGCAGTAATATTCCAGTGTGTGAACCGAGTCTTCAGGATAGCTGAAAGCATCATATCCTCCAAACACCTCATTCCAGCCGGTAAAGTTCCCACCATCCACCTTATACCTCCAGTAAAGAGTTACTCCGCTGACAGGGTGAGGGTCAGTATCTGTACAGTTAAGGATAATTGTCGACTCCTGGGTAATCCACCAGTCAAAAGTCTGGCCGTCGCCTTCAAGCCTTACTCCTTCAATTGTTTTTTCGGTTTTCGGCTCCGCAGTGTCAACTATGTCAAGCTCGTAGTGGTGAGTTTCCGCGTTTCCACACGAGTCTTCAGAATAATATTCTATCTCGTGTATTGAGTCTTCTCTCAGGACAATCGGCTCCCTGTAAAGAGTCCAGATTGACCAGTCCTCCCAAGGGCTTGTCCAGTTATTTCTCCATCTGATTCTGTACCAGGTTGTCAGGGATTCCGCCCGGCAGGATTCGTTCTGGGACCCAAGGTCATCAAACCCTTCGAGAAGAATCTCGGTTCCCTGCACGGTGTAAAAGCACCCTGCGTCAAGCGCGTTGCCCTCGCCGTCATCTGCCAAATCGCAAGGAATAACCGTTCCATTAATCATCTTGTTTGTCCTTGGAGGGGTCTTATCAAGTATAAACTTGTGCTGGTAGTTGGGGCTTGGCTTTCCCCAGTTTCCAGCATCATCCACTCCGTGAAGCCGCACCCAGTGGCAGCCATCAGACACATTTGTGACGTCTATAGTGGCATTCAGGTTAGCGCAAAAATATCTTCCTTCGGGCTCTTCAAGTACATATTGGCTCTGCACATACATCAAAAGGCCCTGCCCGCCAGGAATCCAGTCCGTAAATATGTCAAAATAATATTCGCCGCCCACAACATCCGACTCTGCGTCACAGACCTTTGCGTTCAAAGTCCTGTTCTGGTTGCATATATAAGGCGTAAGCGTAACATTTGTCGGGTCAAGCGGAACCTGGGTATCCACATTTATGCAGTCGCAGTATATATTGCCCCAGTAGCCAGCGTCGTTTTTGCCCCTTATGGAAAAGCAGTAAAGCCCGTCGTTTTCCTCATTAAATGTGTGAGTTGTGTTTACCAATTCCACAAGCCCGCCAAAAGAGCCGTCAAGCGCACCCATAGGCGTTCCCCTCTCAGTGTCCGGAGGATAATAGCAAACATTCTTTGAAACAAAATATTCCGCAGCAGAAACATTCGAGCAGTCCTCTGTTTCAAGGGCGCTGATGTTTACCAGCCACTTTGCTGGAAGTGGCCCTGGAAGGAATTGAGGTGGAATCGGGTCAGCAGTGAAATTACTGGTTACAGGCCCAATCATGTCCACAGGGCCAAGAATCTCATCGCAAACAAGCCCCGGGCAAGACATTTCTGCGCTTGTAACCTGGCAGCCGTTTTCGGTGCAGGACTGCTCGCCATAGTAGCAGGTTCCATTATCTTCAGTCCCAGGTGGTGGGCAGAACTGGGACAAGTAACCGCATAAGCATGAGGAATTGCATTCTCCGCCATAGTAGCAGTAATTCTCATCCTGCTTTGGAAGGCATGGAGTCTCAGTATCGCACTCGGCTCCGCATTCGACCGAGCAGCCATTCCAGGCGCATTCAGCAGACTCGCTTATGCAGTTTCCGAGAGGATAATAAACATTCCTGAAAGGGTTGTTGCAGGAAGGGCACCACTTGCAGCCCTCATCTTCCTCACAGGACTCTGAATTGGAGTGCTCGCTGCACAAAACCCCGCTGTTGTTAAATTCACAGTAAACCGCATCATTTGGACCAATCACTATTCCAGTAACCGTTCCAACGCCAGGCGTTCCCACCGGATTTTCATCCTGGTCTTTGCAAGCTGCGCTGACAAAATTATATCCCTGCTTGGGAGTTTCTGTTATGTCCACAGTTGAAACCGTGTCTGTTATGTTTATGTCAAAAACCGGGTCTATGAAGCCATCTTCACCGGTTGTGGAAGTTGCCGGGATTGATTCTCCATCGGTTACGCTTGCCGAAAATTCCCAGCCGCCTGCAGGGCTTCCGTCAACCAGCTTCCTTACTGTTATCGTGCCTCCGCAAAGCTCATCGGCAAGGTCAGCCAAGTCATCCGCAAGGGTGTCAAATCCTGAGGAATAGTAGGCATCCTCGCTTGAGATTGCTTTAAGGTTGGAAGCGCCGTCACCTGTAACGCCAATTCCAAGAGTGATTATCCTTACGCCAGACAGCTTTAACTGGTTTGCCCTTTCTATAGCTGCAGCAAGAGACTCGGGCTCTCCATCCACTGCCGGGTCGCCATGGCGGTTCGGCTGCCCGTCAGAAGCAAAAACGTACAAGTCCGGCTTTGGCGAGTTGTCAAACTCATCCTGCGCCTCCTTTAGCCCATCGTCCCAGTTGGTGTAGCCATCGCTTGTCGACACCGAATCAATTGCATTCTTTATTTCGGTTGCGTCTCCGCTATAGTCCAAAACAAGGTCTCCATCAGTATTGAACTTGACAACCGCTATGTGGGTGGGGGTATCCGGCAGGAAAGCGTCAACAAAGCCCTTAAACGCGTTTTTCATTGCCGTGAGCTCCGAGTTGTCAATGCTCCCGGAATTGTCTATAATAAGCGCAATATCTATTCCGCAAGAGCTTGGAAGGGCAGGATTATACACCAGGCACTCACTCGGCTCACCTGTGCAGGACCAACCGGCTTCAATGGCGCAGGATGAGCCGCATCCATCGGAGTCATCAGTGTTGGCATCATCACACTCCTCGGTTGCAGTTATTATGCCATTTCCGCACACTTCTGCGCAAGAGCTTGGCTCACCAGCGCAGGACCAGCCGGATTCCACCTGGCAGGAAGACGAGCAGCCGTCAGCATCGTCGGTATTAGCATCATCGCAGGATTCGGGCGCTTCAATCTCCCCATCGCCGCATACGGCGTCAGATGTGACTGTTATGCCGTCGATTAAAGTATAGGTATTGCTTGGGCTGCTTCCTGTACAGTCATTGTTAAGATAAGCGATAAAACTGGCATCATAAACGCCGGGCGCAGAAGGGGCTGTTATTGAAAAGGGCTCTGTATAAGTGTGAGTTCCTGACTCAGTGTGGTCTGGCGTATCCACGCACACGGCGCTTTCACCCTCAATCTGGTACATTGTGGAGCGCCAGTAGCTGCCGGATGTCGAAACAAGGGTTACCGCAGCAGTAATGGAAGCGCTTGGAAGAACTGAAACGCTGCTTAAGCCGTCAAGAGTCACGTTTGTAATATTCCGGCCATCCATGAAGCAGAATTCCGCATAATTTTTGCCGTCAGTCACCCGGACGGTGTAATTTCCGGTTATGCCGTTAAGAAGGTAAAGATAATCAAAAAAAGACCCTTCCCTGTCGGATATCAGGGTGCCATTCAAGAACCTAAAATAGCAGGAAGAAGAGCCGCAGGAGTCGGTAACACGGTCCGGCCGGGTAATCGTAATATTTAATGGTGCCTTTGGCAGAAAGCCGTGCCCGGTAATATTCACAGTCTCTCCCGGCTCGTAATCCGGCTTATCTGTATAAATTTCGGTGCCTGTGGTGCAAAACGCCGAATAAGTGTCCGCATTAACGCAAAAGGCGAGCAAAATAAGCGTTATCAGGCATAGACTCAATTTAAATGAAGCGCTCGACCCCTTTTTCCAAGGCAGTGACATCTTGCTCTCTACTAATTAGGATAATGTCATATATATACTTTTTAGCAGTTGTAGCCGTAATGTAATGCCTGGCTAAAGTATCTTTAGGTAGTGAATGTGAAAATGGGCAAAGAACCAATCAAAATAACGCTCTTGCCGGCAGGCAGAAAAACAAGGAAAATAGGCAAATAACGCACATATATTTATGGCTTGCAAATGCGGCAGGGAAACTTATTTTACGAGGACCTACGAGGGCACGGAACTGTGCAGAAAATGCTTCGTGCAGTCCATTGAAAAGAAAGTAAAAAGGGTCATAAGGACCAATAATCTGCTCTCCAGGGGGGATAAGGTAGGCGTTGCGCTTTCGGGGGGAAAAGACAGCTCCAGCGCACTCTACATCCTGGCAGAGATTGTAAAGAAAAGGCGCGACATGGAGATATTTGCGGTTTCAATTGACGAGGGCATCGGAGAATACCGGCTTAAGACCATCAGGAAAAGCTCAATTTTGTGCAAAAAGCTTGGCGTGCCCCATTACGTGTACTCCTTTGAAGAGGAATATGGGGGGCCACTCCCCGAACTGATGAAGCACAATCCAGAGCTGAACGCATGCACCTTTTGCGGCGTTTTAAGAAGGGGGCTTTTGAACCGAAAGGCGCGGGAGCTTGGGGCCACAAAGCTTGCGTACGGCTTCAACCTTAATGACGAGGCAGAATCGGTCTTCATGAATTTCGTCTTTGGAAACCTCGATAAATTCATACGGCTAGGGCCTATCGTGAAAAACAAAAAAATCGAGAAATTCGTGCCGCGGCTTAAGCCACTGCGGGAGATACCTGAAGAGGAGCTTTTCCTTTACTGCGATGCCCTGAAAATCCCTTATTACGGCAAAAAAAGGTGCCCTTATGGAAAAGAGTCCGTCAGAAAGACCATCAGAAAGTACCTCTACGACCTTGAGAAAAAGTACCCCGGAACTCTCTTCCAGATTGTGAAATTTGCCGATATCATCATACCTCCCTTAAGGGAGAAGTTTCAGAAAACCGGAAAAGCCGCAGAATGTGAGAGTTGCGGAGAGATTACGTCCAAGGAAATATGCAAGGTATGCGAACTACTTGAAAAAGTGCCCCACAAAAAAAGAAAGGAAGCCAAAAAGCCAGAGTAACCCTTCCGGACTATACCTGCCCCAGCTTATCCACTTCCTTTTTCAGGATTGTTAGTTCCTTGCTCAGGTCGGAAATGACATCCCCCAGCTTTGTAAGCTCAACCTCGCTGTCCCTCGTGCCTTCCAGCTGCATGCCTCTTGGCTTCAGAAGCCCTGAAGAAAGCTTCGAAGAGGTTGCAATCGCCTTTTTCTGCAGTTTCTCGATTGCAGAGATATTCATGACCCTCACCTGTTCAAGCTCAGAAACGAGCTCCAGGAGCCGTGTCATGCCTTTTAGGTAATTTTCAAGGTCGTTTAGATGCTCGAGCGTTTCCCGGTATTTTCCGACCTTTACGAAAAGAGGCGCAAAGTCCCCAGTGCTTCGCCCGATTCCATCCTCCTCTGCGGGAGGCGACTGTTCTGCACCTGGCTGGCCAACGGATTCCATTCTTCTGTCGCCTCTTGGCATTTCTTCTGCTTTGGGCATTTCAGGCGGGTTTGCGTGAATCTCAACAAGCTCAAGCTCGTGCTCTCCCTGGAAAGACGGATTTCCCTGCGGCCTTGGAGCAACCATTCCTGCAGTGCCTGGCGCAGGGCTTGCGGCGGGCGGCCTTTGCTGTTGCTGTCCTTGCTGCCCCAGAGAACCGCGGCACTTCTCAAGATAATCGATGAAAACCGGCTCGATTGCAGCATACTCATAGCCCTCCTTCTCAAGTAAATCATATATTTCATCGAGCTTCCTGCCTTTCGCGTGAAGATCTCCAATCTTGCGGTAAATTTCCCCGGCCAGCTCTCTTGCGTCTTTCTGCTTGTTGGGCTTTACTGCTCCTGTTTCTTCGTCTCTTGAAACATAATTCCTGCTTGTCGGGGTCTCTACCCTGTTGGTAACGCTGTTTTCGGTTTTAGGATTAAGGTCAATCAAAGTGGGAAGCTTGAAACCAACTGCGCCATGCTTGATTTCCTTAACATACTCTGCTTCCCCCATACACAATTTTGGATTCTTTTATATATTATGCGAGATTTTGAGCTTTTGGGGCTCCTGTACGCTTCCGGCTCGGTTAAGCTGGGCAAAGGCCACCGGATAGAATTCCAGACAAAGCGGGAAGAATTTTCGGAAATTGTCTTTTCCCGCCTTATTGAATTTGGAAAAGCCCGGATAAAAAAGGGAAAAGCAATTGAGGTGTCGCTTAGCCAAAAAGAAGAGGTCGAAGGCCTTTTGAAAAAAATCGGCCTTTCGCTTCCCTTTGACAAGGAAAAACTGCCCACTGAAGCGCTGGACACTTCGGAAAAGAGGAGAGCTTTTCTTCGCGGGTTTTTTGAAGGCAAAAGTTCAGTCTCCTCGCAAAAACGGCTCATAAAAGTTTCCGGCGGCGTTGAGCAGCTTGAGGGGCTGAAAAAGCTGCTGGCACTCGAAGGCGTGATGTCCGGCATATACTCGACAGGAAAATACAAGTCACTCTACATCCAGGGAAAGATGCGCTGCGAGAGCTTCATGAAAATCGGCTTTCTCTCAAAAGAAAAAAACAACATGCTCGATGAAACAACAACATTCGGGAAGTGGAGAAAATTTTAGTCTATTGTCTCCAAAAACTCCTCCGCCACCTTCGGTATGTCTTCTACCAGGCCTATCCCCGTCCAGGGGTCGTCCTCGCTTACCAGGTTTACCACGACTATGTTTGCCCCGTTAAAAATCGCGCTGCTCGCCTCCTTGAGGTCGACTCCTCCCGCCGCAGAAATCAGGACATCGAACTTGCTTTTAATCTTGTTTATATGCCTGTACTTAATCACTTTTCCCCTTGTCGTCTCCTCGTCGCGGCCCCTGTGAAGCACCACAACCGACGGGGGCACCTTCAAGCCCAACAGAATTTTTAGCGGCTCTTCGACCCCGATAAGGTCAATCATCGAAACCATCCGGAATTCGCTGCACTTTTTTATGAACAGGTCAAGCGTTTCCTTTGAAGCGCTTCCAAGAACCGTTGCGGCAGTCGCTCCGGCGCGATATGCAAGCTCAACTTCACCGACTGCCCCGTCCATTGTCTTGAGGTCTGCAACAACCATGCCTTTCCAAAGCTCTGAAATTCTCCTTATCCCCCGAAAGCCCTCCTTCTTTATGAATGGAGTTCCCGCCTCGATAAGAATCCGCTCATTTGCAGGAATCTGCGGAAGTATTTCCTCGACAGAAGAAAGCCCGCCGTTAAACGCAATCTGAAGATACCTTATCTTTTTTTCAAGCATTTTTACGCCACCTTATTTTTTGAAAGCCCGTTTAAACACGTCGCCTGCGTCCGAAGGAAGGAAGAGGACGATTTTTTCCGAAGGGTCTGAGGCGATGTCCCTTATCGTCTGAAGAGTTCTCAAGTGAATTGCCGCCGGGCTTTTGGACAGGTTTTCGGATGCCTTCCTGAGGTTCTCGGATGCCTTCAGTTCGCCCTCTGCGGCTATTATTACCGCGCGCCTTTCCCTCTCGGCCTCTGCCTGCTTTGCCATCGCGCGCTTCATCTCTGCCGGAAGCTCTATCTCCTGAATCTTGATCGATTCTATGTCGACCCCCCAGCCGGAAGTCTCGCTGTCGACAATCTTCTTGATGCTTGAGGCGATCTTTTCCCTTTCCGTCAGGACAAAATCAAGCTCGCTGTTTCCGACTACGTCCCTTAAGGCCGCCTGGGTGTACTGCCGGACTGCGTACTCGAAGTCCTCAATCTTAATGACTGCATCAGCTGGCTTTTCGACCTTGAAGTAAACGACAGTGTTTGCAAGAATTGGAATGTTATCTTTGGTTATGACTTCCTGGCGCGGAATGTCTGACGTCTTTATCCGTATGTCCATCTTTCTCATCGTCTGGAAGACCGGAACTATCCAGACAAGCCCAGGGTCCTTTACGTGGCTGTACCTTCCAAGCGTGAAAACGACTCCCCTCTCGTACTGGTAAAGAAGCCGCAGGCCTGAAGCAATAATAGCAAGAAGAATTACAACCAAGACGTATTCCCACACCATTATTAGTATTGGGAGAGGAGGTATTTATAGGAAGCATATCTCTTAGTATGTGCCTGAGTGCATTTATCTTAAACTATGATTATGAAACGCTCTTACTATTCAAGACCCTTGAGTGAATTCTTAACAGATGATTCTCAGACAATTTTAGGAAACTTAACTGAAAATCATGAATTTAGATTAGAAGAGCAACAAAGAAACGCTTGGTTGCAGGAAATAATCCTACTTAAAGAACAACTGGCGAACTTCGAAAAAGGCCATATTCTTTTCGAGTATTCAATCCCAAGAATGGGTCGCAGGGTAGACGTAATACTCATTGTATCGGGAATGGTTTTTGTTCTAGAATTCAAGGTAGGCAGTTCAGATTATCCAAAAAGTGCAATAGATCAAGTGGTGGACTATGCTGTAGACCTAAAAAATTTTCAAGAAGGGAGCCATAATATTAAATTAGTGCCCATTCTAGTAGCAACTAATGCTCCTGAGAAACACGCTGAGTTGAAGGTATATGAAGATGGCATCTTTCAACCCCTCTATTGTAACTCCTCAAATCTCTCCAAAACCATAGCTGAGGTCCTTACCAAACACAAGGAAAGAGAAATTAACCCTTACGACTGGGAAAATTCAGTATATATGCCAACACCCACAATTATCGAAGCCGCACAGGCCTTATACCAGGGGCATAGTGTTGAAGAAATATCCCGTTCGGATTCTGGAAAGATTAATCTAAGCAGAACTGCAGAAGCCATAAATCAAATAATTGATAAAGCAAAACAAGAAAAAATTAAAGCGATTTGTTTTATTACTGGAGTTCCGGGGGCAGGAAAAACTCTTGCTGGATTGAATCTAGCAAATGAAAGGCACAAATTCATTGAAGAAGAGCATGCGGTCTTTTTATCCGGAAATGGCCCCCTAGTAGACGTATTACAAGAGGCGTTAGCTAGAAACGAGGTTAAAACTTCCCAAGAGAAAGTTACAAAGACAAAAGCTTTAAAGAAATCCAAAGCATTCATTCAAAATATTCATCACTTTAGAGATGATGCCTTAAGTGTTAAGACCCCTCCCCTTGAGAAGGTTGTAATCTTCGATGAAGCCCAAAGAGCATGGACCCACAAACAAACCTCGGCATTTATGCAGAAGAAAAAAGGAGTCCTAAATTTTGACATGTCTGAACCAGAGTTTCTAATCAGCATAATGGATCGCCACAAAGACTGGGCAGTTATTATATGCTTGATTGGTGGAGGTCAAGAGATAAATACGGGGGAGGCCGGTTTGCCTGAATGGTTCACAGCATTGAGAAAAAAGTTCGCCCATTGGCAAATCTATCTTTCAACAGAGATATCTGAAGTAGAATATACTCAAGGGGCTAACCTCCAAGAGCTACTTGGTGAATTAATATATCATTCTATTGAGGATTTACACCTAAGCACAGATATTCGCTCATTCAGAAGTGAAAATGTATCCAAGTTCATCAAATCGCTTTTAGACTGCGATAAAGAATCTGCAATAGATATAGTCCCTCAGTTAGAGGGTAAATACCCAATTGTGGTTACGAGGGACATCAATAAAGCAAAAGTCTGGCTGAAACAAAAAGCAAGAGGTTCAGAAAGAATAGGTCTCGTCGCTAGCTCTGGAGCATATAGACTAAAACCCTATGGGTTATGCGTCCAGGTAAAGATTAATGCCAAAAATTGGTTCTTAAATCCTAAAGAAGATGTTAGATCATCATTCTATCTTGAAGATGTGGCTACAGAATTTGACATACAAGGTCTAGAGCTTGATTGGGTGTGTGTCGCATGGGACGCTGACCTCAGATTTGAAGATGGGGGTTGGGCCTATAAACTTTTCAGAGGAAAAGGTTGGCAAACTATGAGAGAAAAGGAAAACCAAAATTATCTAAAAAATACTTATCGAGTACTGCTCACGCGGGCAAGACAAGGCCTAGTGATATTTATACCTGAAGGAGACCTTAATGACGCCACCAGACTTCCAGAGTTCTATGACAAAACATTCAAGTACCTAAGGGAACTTGGGATTAAAGAAGTATGAATCATCAGTAGCCGCCCTATTAGAGAATATTGGCATTATTAAGCATGAAAGAAAACAGCATCACAGTCAGGATTGATAAACCAATTGAAGAAGTTTTCGATTTTACGACAGACCCGTGCAACACGCACCTCTGGATTCCTTCCATTCAGGAAGAAGTTGCCGAAGATTACCCGCCCAAAATCGGCACAAACTACAAAAATCGCGGAAAAGAAGGCAAGTGGAATTTCTACAAAGTTATAGAATACGAGCCAGGAAAAATATTCACGCTATCCGACCGGGAGGGAAATTATCACGTGAGGTACACTTACAAAGAATTGGATGAACGTAGAACTGAAATGACCTATTTTGAATGGATGAACGAAGGTGAACTGGAATGCCCATTTACAGAGGACATTTTGCAAAACCTCAAGCGGGTTTTAGAAAAAAGATAATCCTGCTATCTTCTCGCGCTTTTTGCAGCACTTGGGCTGAAAAGAAGCTCTGCCAAAAAATAAAATGCCTGCAGTCAGGCAAAATTTGCCAAGCCGGACAAAGCATAAACCCCATAGCATATCAGAACCAGGCCAAACAGTTTTGAAGTTGCCAAAATGTATTTGGACTCAATCTTGCCCCTGAACGTGTGAACCGCAAAAGCAAGGCCAAAAAAGAAAACCATGACTCCAAAGGCAAGCATAAGCATATGGGTAAGCGCAACTGAGCGCACTGCGTACTGGGCAAGGTAGGATCCACCCAGGGAAATCCAAACGGCAATCGACAGTGGGCTTGTAAAAGCAAGGCCAAAACCCATAAAGGCAGAGTTGGTTTCCGAAGCTTTCTTCTTCGACGCCTGTTTGATTTCTTTTTCACTTATTCGCATCGAGCTAACCCCTATGAATATGAGGAGAAGCCCTCCTGCTAGATACATTGCTACACTTAGCCAGCCAATTGCAAGAAACTGGCTTAGGCCATAAAAGGTCAAGACCAGAAGCAAAAAATCAGCCAAGAAGACGCCAAGAATCAGCAGGGATGTCTTCCCAAAGCCCCGGGCTAAAGTTCTCCGCATTACCTCAAAAAATACCGGGCCGGGAATTGCAGCTAGAGAAACCCCCAAGAGAATGCTCTCCAGATAAGGCATAATCATCCGACAAACTTGACCTGCCTGGTAAGAAGCTTTGGCACGGGAAGCGGCCTGAAAGGCATCCCATTCGTGTTCTCATTCATGTACTTGACAAGCCCGTCGAACGACATCTTCTCGGTTTTTCCGGTTTCCCTGAAGCGCACCACAAGCTCGCCGGACTTCTCCTTCTCTCCGAAAACAATTATCAGGGGAACCCAGTCGATTTCTGCGCTTCTCACTTTCTTTGGAATCGACTCCATCCTGTCATCCACGTCAGATCTTATGCCGTTTTTCTCGAGCTTCTCGGAAAATTCAACCGCCGGCCCCACAAACTCGTCGGACACCGGGCAGATTCTTACCTGTGTGGGCGAAAGCCACAAAGGCAAAATGGGGTTTTTTCCTTTCGCCTGCTCCATGGCGCATTTTTCAAGGACTGCGTAAAGCACCCTCTCAATTGCGCCGCTCGGTGACAGGTGAAGAATTACCGGCTTTTCCTCAGTGCCGTCGCTTTTCACGTAGTTTATGTCGTACGTCTTCGAGTTTTCTACATCGAACTGGTCGGTCGTAAGGGTTGCCGCCTTGTCAAGCGCATCGACAAAGTTCCATTCGTGCTTAAGCACAAAGTAGAAGAACTGGTCCTCCCAAATCTCCACAAGAACGGGCTTACCCATCTTGTCTATGAGCTTGTGGACAAACTCCTTGTTCTCGTCATAGAACTTTCTGACCAGGCGAAGCGCAAACTCGAAGTCATTTTCAATTGTAAGCCCGATTCCCTCCTGCACTTTCTTAGCCAAGTCAAAGCGCTTCATCATCTCCACCTTTGACTCTTCCATATCAGCGCACATTGCGTGGCAGTCAGGCATCGTAAACGCCCGAAGACGCCTGAGGCCCGCAAGCTCTCCCCTCTGCTCGACCCGGAAGCTATACCTTGTAAGCTCATACAGCCGTAAAGGCAGATTCCTGTAGGAGATGTTTGCGTCGTGCGCCATCAAGAACTGGCCAAAGCACGCGGCAAACCTCAAAAACACTTTCTTGTTTGGAGTGTCAATCTGGTACTGCCTTGCGGGAAAGCGGTTCAGGTATTTCTTAAGCGTCGGGTGGTTTAAGTCATACATCAAAGGAGTCTCGACCTCCATCGCTCCGTACTCAAGCATATTTTTGGTGACCCATTCCTCAAGAAGCGCCTTTATCATCCTTCCTTTCGGGTAATACCTCATGTTTCCAGGGTCTGAGGCCGGCTCGTAATCGGCCAATTCAAGCTTCTTCATCAGCTTTATGTGGGGCGGTTCGACGTCAACTGCCCGGTTCTTTGCAAGCTCATACTTTACGAGCTTTTCGAACTTCGGGAATTTTGAAAAGTTAAAGCCAATAAGCTTTCCGTCCTCAATCCGGATTTCAGTCTCATTTCCGCCCGGCTCGAAAACATAGAATTTTGATTTCAGCGTTTCCTCCTTTTTCAGGGCTTCGGAGACAATCTCCTTTTTCTCGCCTCCAATCACCCGGCTAAGCTCCGAAAGAGGGTGTCCCTTGCACTCGATTCCAAAGCTCTTGTAATAACCAAACGGCGCCTTGTGGACCTCGAACTCTGCTTTTAGCTTCTCCTCAAGCTTTCCCTCGATTTCAAGCGCCAGGTCTTTTCCTGCGGGCTTGGCGCCAAAAAGGAGGTGAACGTAAGGGTAAAGAATGATGTTTTTCTCGTTTATCTGCCCTGCAACTGACTTTATCTCGTTAAAGGCGTTTTCCGCGATATTGTCCGCGTTGGTGTCTGTGTCTTCAGCAGTCCAGAAAACCACCAGGCAGTCCTTGAAGTGCCCCTCGGTTTCCTTAGGCACCTCAGCGTCTTTTAAGGCCTTTTTATTCGCCTTGAAATCCAATTTGTCCGAGTGAATCAGGAGGAGTCTCATAAATAATGGACTTAATCTATTTGAAACCCTAAAATAGCCAAAATCAGCTATTATTATGGGCTACCTTTCAAATTACAAAAAAGAGGACTTCAGGCAGCTAAGCTGGCAGGAGTATGGCAAAACCCTGGAAATCCTGGCAGATAAAGTATCAGATTATGTCCTCAGAAGCAACCTGAAGGTAGATGCAGTTGTCCCGATACTTCGGGCGGGGGCAATTCCGGGAACAACCCTTGCCTACAAGCTTAAGGTCCTGAGGATTCTTCCGGTCCAGTACAAGTATTTTTTCAGTGAGGGGAATATGGAGCTCCGGGCAATATTGCGGCTTCAAACTTCCGAACTTCCGGAAAAACCCACCCTTCTCGTTGTTGAAGGAAACCACTGCTTCGGGCTCACCGCCCAAACTGCAATAAATGACCTGAAGGAGTCCTTTCCGGGCTGCAGGATCTTGTATGCAGCAGACCACGCAGACCATTCCTATCAGAAAATGAGCGGGGTTGAAGAGTGCTTCTATGGAAACCTTACGAACGAGACAAGGGCGCTTAGCGAAGAAGAATGCAAAGAAAAGGGAATATTTCCATTGTCCTTCCTTTTCCCATGGGAAAACATCGAAGAGGAATTTGAAACTGTGCAGGGAAAACAATACGAATACGCTGACAAGGATTCAGCCATCAAAGGTTCGGAACTGAAAAAGACCCTTAAGCTTTAATCTGGCAGCTACTAATATACTTTCCTTAGAATTTTATGGACCTTGCACGCGAACGCCCTGAAATCAACCTTAACCCTATCCAGAGAGGAGGAATTCTGACGCCTGAAGCAAAACAGGCCCTGGTCGAATGGGGGGACGGCTACTCGGTATGCGACTTCTGCGGCGGGCGGCTCGATATGGTGCAAAAGCCAAACATTCAGGAGTTCATCTACAAAGACCTCCCGGAATTTTTGGGCTGCGACGTTGCAAGGACAACGAACGGGGCAAGAGAAGCGATGTTCGCCATTATGCACACCCTGAAAGACAACGGGGAATACGTGCTCGTGGACGGAAATGCCCACTACACGACGCTCGTTTCAGCCGAGCTTTCGGGGCTTGACGTAAAAATGGTCGACTCCTCGGGAAGCCCGGAACACAAAATCGACGTCGAAAATTACGTAAAGTTCTTGCAGGAGGAAAAGCCCGCGCTTGTTGTCCTCACTTACCCTGACGGGTCTTATGGAAACCTGCCTGACGCCGCAAAGCTTGCAAAAATCTGCTCGGACTTCAAAGTGCCCTTTGCAATCAACGGCGCGTACTCTGTAGGAAGGATGCCGCTATCCATGACTGAATTAGGCGCTGACTTCATAATTGGCTCAGGCCACAAGTCCATGGCTGCAAGCGGGCCCATCGGGGTCCTGGGAACCACAAAGGAATGGTCTGAAAAGCTGTTTCGTATAAGCGCGCTTGCCAAAAACAAGGAAGTAGAGATTCTTGGCTGCTCTTCAAGGGGCGCAACGCTGATGACACTTATTGCCTCCTTTCCTGCTGTTAAAGAGAGAATAAAACGATGGGATGAGGAGATTGAAAAGGCAAGAAGGTTTTCAAGGGAAATGGAAAAGCTTGGGATGGTTCAGCTCGGCGAAAAGCCGCACAATCACGACCTTCTGAATTTTGAAACAAATCCATTCTTCAGGATTTCCGAAAAGCACAAGAAAAGGGGCTTTTTCCTCCACTCGGCATTAAAAGACCGGGGCATCGGCGGAATAAAGCCCGGAAGGACAAAGTCTATGAAACTCTCAACTTACCTCCTGACCGACGCTGAAATCGACAGAGTAGTAAACGCCTTCAGGGAGATAATTGAGGAAAATAAAGGGCTTCTGGAGTAAACTCCAAAGTGGAACTACTATATATCTTCTCAAGCAATATACTATTATATGAGACGAGGATTACACGAAAGTTTAAGCGGATCAGATGCTCTTACGCCTGATTCCATTACTGCGAACATTGGCGAAACAGTTAACGCAACATACAGCAGCACAGGAGCCAGCTCTTCAATGACAACAGACACAGCTTATTCCAGCGGACTAGCCAGCACAGCTACCAGCGGTGCAGGCTCTCCAATTGAAGGGGCAGACTACCTGAGTAGTGACTCCCTGCTCATGAACTTCTATGTGCATGCCACCAAAGGCAACCTAAGCGAAGCATCAAAGCTCTATGAGCATGCGACCAAAACCCAAACTGCCGAAGAAGCCCTTAGAACACTTAATGATGCAGGGCAGATTCCAGATGCCTCTTGGCTGGACTTGCCAGAAGCGGGCTCAGAGCTAGGACAGGCGGTAATAAAAGATGCAGGAGCTATATCCTACGCAGGCGAGCTTAGCTCCACACAATCCAGCTACCTTGGCCTTATCAGGGACAACACTCCCGGATCTTCAGGCTACAATCCTGCACTAACCACCCCCTCATTAGCGGATGTTTCCAGCCCTGTTGCAACCGAACCCGCAGTAGGCAGTACATCAGACCAGGGAATCGTACAGCAAGCGATTGAAAAAGCGCAGGACCTTCTGACAACCGACTCCGGCTCTGTCGACCCGATGGCCATAGCAGCAGTGCTTGGCGCTGGAGCAGTAGGCATAGGGGCATGGAAGCTGAAAGGCAGAGTTAGCAGCAGCGGCAAAGCAGTTCAGGGGGCTTACTCCCGAATTTAAAATATGAAACAGAAAAAAACTTCCGGGAAAACCACCAAAAAGCCAGTCAAGAACATCAGGGAATTTGCCAAGAAAACCGAAAATGATTATAACAAGGCAGTAAGTTTCCTCCTCAAGGAGATTAAGAAAGCTGAGCTTGAACGAGACCCCAAAAAACTGAGAGCGACAAGAGATGTATGCGACGCATGGGCCACCTTCTTTGGCGCAGTCGGAGAAGAGCTTGCCAAAAGCGAGTCTGCTGGAAAGCAGAGAAAATTCGCAGACGACCAGATAATCTTCTTTAAGCTCCTGTCGAGGGAAATAGACAACCGCTTGCAGTTTTTGAAGGCAAAAGACATGGAAAGAGTGCTTGCATAAACTTTTGATTTTTTTGAGAGTTTTGATTTTTATAAACTTTGGTGCCTGTATTTCAAAAAGCTAAAAGACTACAAAAAGGTAAACCAGCACCAGGGTAAAAATAAGCCGGAAAATGTCAAAAATTATCTTCGAGTGTCCCTCCACCCTGAAAAGCTCAGCAGTAAGGGGAGTCCACAAAACAGCAAGGCAGAAGAACAGCCAGCAGTTCATGTTAAGCATAATCAGAAGCCAAAAACCCGCAATAAACATGAGCGTGATAAAGGCAGCCCTTACAACTGGGCGGATTCCGATCGATTCGTTGTCGAAAAAGAATAGCTTTGAAAGTGAAAAATCGCCCCCGGATTCTGATTGCCTGTGCGTCTCGTGGTGTACATGCTTTTCCCGGCGTTCATCTGATTCCACCGCTTCGCTTTTTTTGCGCTCAAGTTCCTCCTCGATTTCCTTCTTTCGGTATTCTTCTTCGAGCTCCTCCCTTGTTTTTTCGCCGCCACTGTCATCAGGATGCCTTTTTCTTTCTTTTTTCGGCGCTTCATCATCTGAAGTCTCCTCCCGCCCCTTGTCTTCGGATTCATCTTCATTCTCCGCCAAGGCTTCCTCTGCGCCCAGGGCATCTTCCTGCGGCTCTTCCTCCCGCTCGTCATAAACCGGCTCCTTTCTCTCAGCAGTAACCTCTTCCTCATCAGGACCATCTTTTCCCAGAGAATCGTTTTCAATTAAGAGGTCTTCTGGCTTAACCCGGGGAACCACTTTTTGTGGCTCGCGCTTCTCGGTTTTTTTGCCGGAATATTTCGCCTGCTCCTTCATTTTCGCTTTTTCCTCTTCGGTCATCCTGTCCTGAAGCCGGGTTATATGGACCCGCTCGGCCTTATCGGACCGCGAGAACTTGACATAACCAATTCCTGGCTCAATCAAGTTTCTTACCTTCTTTGAGTCAAGGCCCAGTTGCTTTCCCACAAAAACTGCATCCTTCTCCAGTGTGCACTGAAAGCTTAATAACACGCCCGCATTGGCGAGAACTGTTTCGTTAAAGTCTGTGGGCCGCTGCGAAGCAAGAATCACTCCAACGCCATACTTTCTGGACTCCCTCAAAAAACGGTCCAGAGGAGAGCCCTCATACATAAGGCGGTGCGCCTCATCTACAACAACATAAAGCTTCATCTGCTTTGACTTTTCAAGCGAGTAGATATAATAAGATAGCTTTGCAAGGAAAAACTCCGCGATAACCGACTTTATCTCTTCGGTCGGAAAGTTCTTCAGGTCAACTACAGTCGTCCCGTTCAGGAGGTCTGAAAAAGCAATCTGGTTGCTGCTCTGGAAAAGCTCAAGCTCAAAAAGAGGGTCAATTCTACTCATGAGAGACTCTATGTTTCTCTTTGTTGATGGAGTTTCAAGCTGGTATATATGCTGTTTTACATCTGAAAAGGTAGGATAGCTTTCCGCGGGGCCTTCCCTTCGAACATCAATTCCCATTTCAAGGTAGCTGTTTTTCAGCGCCTGCCTGATTATTGACTGCTGTATCTCGCCAAGCCCGAATATCTTCTTTATGATTCCTGAAACCTCATAAACTACCGACTCAGGAGTTTCATGCTCTGAAAACTCAAGAGGGTTCATTCCTGAGTCCCTCATATTCAGGACTTTATCCCCGACCCCGGAAAACTCGCTGTGAAAATCAATTATAAGTGAAGGCACCTTTGCGGCGTTAAGGTCATGTATTATCGCCTTCAGGGTTTCCGTCTTTCCGCACCCGGAAGTCCCCAAAACGAGCAGATGCGGGTTTTTTTCCTTTTCAATCTCCCAATTGACGGGCTTGTCGATAATGTTCTTTCCCAGAAGAACTTTTGGCATAACTGAATACACTTATGAAATAAAATAGAATCGCATGCCCGGGCAAAAACAGAAATCTAAACCTCAAGTACGTCTCCATTCCTGGGTGCAAATGCCTCAATGTGAAACCTGTCGCGGACTTCCTCAGAGAATCTCTTGGTATGCTCTCCATGAACGCACACGACCGTTTTCGGCTTTACATTTTTAATCAGGCCAAAGAGTTCGCTTCTTCCGGCATGGCCGCTAAAATCGTATTTCATCACCTCAAGATTCACCTTGTACCGGCCATCCTCCTCATTTTCAAAGTAGCCCGTCTTAAGCACGCCATAACCGGGAGTGTTTTCCGCCTGGTAGCCAGTAAGAAGAAGGCAAGCATCGGAATCGTCCCGCACTTTCCTGAGGTAATAGCATATTGGTCCTCCGCTAAGCATGCCTGAAGTCGTCAGTACAATCCCACCCTTCTTGCATATGGCGGCTCTCTGCTTCTTTGTCTTCACAAAGTGCGCTTTCTTCATCGCTTCCTTAAGCTCATGCGCATCCCTAAGCTCATTTTTGTGGTAGAGTATTATGTCCGCCGCTTTTTGCGCCATGCCGTCAAGATAAATGTCCTGCTTTATCCCGTTTGCGTGGAGCATCAGAAGAAGCTCCTGCGCCCTTCCGACAGCAAAGCTTGGAAGAAGGACTATGCCTCCGGCATATTCCTTTATTTTCTCAATGAACCTCTTCTCTTCTCTTTCCCTGTCCGGATGGTCTTCAGCGGCATAAGTTGTTTCCATCATAAGGCAGTCGGTCTTTGGATAGTTTATGTGGTGGTAGCCCAGAAGGTAGGTCTTGGACTGAGCAATATCGCCTGTGAAAAGAAGCGACTTTGCGCCTCTTAAATGAATCGAAGCGCTTCCTGGGATGTGGTACGCCGGAAAAATCCTGCAGTCGAGGTTTCCGACACGAAACTGCTTATTGTAAGAGCACCGCTTGAAATTTCGGTTCATCATGTCCATGTCGCGGGCAGTAAACTCGGAAAAGCCCCTCGTAAGCTTTCCGACCTTTATGTAGTCTTCAAGAAGGAGATGCATAAGGTCCATCGTTGCGGAAGTTGCATAGAGCTTTGGGTTCTGGAGCCGGTAAAGAAGCGGCGCCATTCCGCTATGGTCAAGGTGAGCGTGTGAAATAAAAACGCCGTCGAGCTTTACGGTAGGAACTGAAGGGAGCTCTATTTTTGGCTGAAGCTTTACCCCATACTCAAGAAGAAGATTCGAATTCCTGTCACTTGCCACAAAGCCGGCTCTCCCCACTTCATTGCACCCTCCAAGAAAATTAAGCATCATTGTCACTTCCTCCTCGATTGTGTCACTTTCTTCTTTGCCGCATTCCGTGGCGTCATCTCAGAGCCCCTTGCCTGTTTTTTGCCTGATTTATCAAGGTAGTATGAGGACAGCAGCAGCGCAATCAGGGGTGAAACAAAAAATCCGGAAAAAAGAAGTGCCGCCAGGGCATTTAAAACACCCAGAATTCCGCTTACAACCATCAGAACCATAGCCACCAGGATAAGCCCAACAATCCCCCAATAATGCTTAATGCCCAGGGCGTAACTCTCCCTGAACGCCTCAACTACGCTTCTGCCAGAAACAACTGAAGGGGACACGAGCAGCACAAGAGGCAAAATAGGAGCGATTATCAGGATAAAAAACAGAACGAAAAGCATGCCAAGCAGCCCTTCAGAAACCGAGAAAATTGCGTTAGCAACCGCTGCGAAAACAAGGCCTGTAAGAAACAAAAGCACAAGCGAAACAGTAAGCCCTGCAAGAAGTGCGATTTTTGACAAAACAAGGGTAACCCCACTTTCCCGAAGAGACCTGAAAAAATCAGAAAGAGATGGCCGCCCTTTTATGGCAGAAAGGCATACCCCATAGGTTCCCGCAAGCATATATGATGTCACGATGGCCGCCAGGCCCTCGAACACAAAAAACCAGGGGGAAAACAGTTCAGGAGGGTAAGGTGAGTCCTCCCAAATAGAAACTCTGTCAGCAAAGTAGGTCTCCTTTGCAAGTCGCCCCGCTTCGCCAAAAGAGAAGTCAGACACTGCGTAAAATCCGAGCCCCACCAGCATTGCCGACGGAATTGCTGCAATGATGAGCGCAAGCGCTATTACCCGGAAATTGCGAATATAAGCTCCGAAACTTCGTCTGAGGTGTTCTGTAAATGTCACCATAATTGACTATATTATATAATTAATAGCCCTCTAGCACTCACTTGCCCTTCTTTGGCTTATTTTTTGGCAACTCCAGCTGCTGGAAAAGCTCAATGTCCCGGTTCTTTGCAGTCGTGTGCTTTGCAATTGCCCTCTGCACAATTGAATGCCTTGCGGCAGGAGTTTTCACTTTCTTCACGGGCTTCTTTTTTAAAGGAGCTTTTGAAGGTGCGCTTGGAATGGGGGCAATTGCTGCGGGCTCGGCAGCAGTTTCCTTAGTTGCTGGGCCTGCCTTTTTCGCGCGGGCTTCTTTCACAGGCACTTTCTTTTTTTGCTTTTTTTCTGCAGGCTTCTTTTTCACAATCGGCTTCTTCAACTTTGGCTTCTTTGCCGATTTTGTCTTGAGAGTATCTTTTTTCTTCTTTCTGGCGGTTGCAGCGGACACCTGCTTTTTCTTTTGCCCTTGTTTTTTCCGGTCTTCCGAAATAGCCCTTTCTCTAAGCTCCGAAACAAGCTTTTTCTTTGACTCTGAAACTGTAAAGTCAACGGGCGGCTCCTCTATAAACTCGCTTTCCTTTGCAGGCCTTTGGTTTTCAGCCGCAGCCCTGGCAGGCATAACCCTTGCAGGAATTCTTCTCTGCCCGGAAGGTTGCTTTGGGGATTCTTTGTGCGCACCCATCTTAGCTGGGCTTACCCTGTCAAGGTAAAAGGAGCAGTTGACAAATGTAGCAATAGGCACGGAAATGAAAAACAAAATTCCCGCCCAAATGTATGGAATGAGCGCAGAAACAAAAAAACCTGTAAAGAGAAGCACCTCAAGAAGCAAAAGCTCAAGGTAATTATCCCTGCCTACAGCCATACTCTCCCTGAAAGCATTTATTATCCCCCTTCCGG
The DNA here is from genome assembly GCA_016932615.1 of Candidatus Aenigmatarchaeota archaeon. Lineage (NCBI taxonomy): Archaea > Nanobdellati > Candidatus Aenigmatarchaeota > Candidatus Aenigmatarchaeota archaeon. Next base: position 11,757 of record JAFGCN010000017.1, on the reverse strand, counting down.
AAACTATGGCTGGAAGGACAGAGAAGAAGAAAGGCGTAAGAAGGAAGCCCAGGAAATAAATGAGCAAAAACCAGACAAGATAAGACTGAACTGCCGCAGCAACAGGCATGCTTACAAAAAGAAATATTGGAACAAACATTGCAAGCACGATAAATCCCATCAGGAAACCTAAAAGGATGAGTGAAGCGATTAGGTACGACCCGCCACGCCTTGCAACGGAACTGAAAAATGCCCTTACAGAGACTCTTCCCCTGAGCCCCTCAAGACAAACTCCATAAACTCCGGCAGACATATACAGGAATGCAACGAGAGCCAAAAAAGAGAAGGTAAAGAGTATCGCTATGTTTCCCGGTGTCATCAATGCGAGCAACACTACTGCAGGGTCAAGCTCCGCCTGGTTCATAAACTCCTCCGAGTAAAAGACAGACTCCGAGTTAAGCACGAAAACAAGCATTCCAAGGAACATGACAAAAACGGCAGCAAAGCAAACAAGAAGCGCCGAGAATGTATACGGAATCAGGTTCTTTCGGTAAGCACTAAAAGCTCTTTCGAAGTGCTGCAAAAGGCTTGCCATAACTATAGTATTAGATAGATTATTATATATAAGCATAATTCTGGATAATTGGAATCAGCTTCTAAGACCTATATACTTTACCTGACCATCCAGCTTTTTCTTCTTCAGTTCGTCAAATACCTTGTGGATGTCGGAAGAGAAGATGTCTCTTCCGCCAAGCCCGTAAATATAACTGGCTGCTTTTCCGCAGGCGTCTTTTATGTCGAGATACAATGGCGGCTTTGCGCCAAAAGACATGCTCCTGTCCAGAACAGCAACTGCCTTTCCCCTGAGCGCCTGCTCGATTTCTTTTGTCGGAAACGGCCTGAACAGCTTTATTTTCAAAAGCCCTACTTTCTCGCCCTTTGCCCGCCGCTCGTCAACAACATCCTTTATCACTCCTGCCGTCGAGCCGGCAGCGACAATAACGGACTTTGCGTCCCTTAGCCGGTATGGCTCAAAATAAGGATACTTTTTTCTCGTAACTAGACCAAGCTCGCGCCCTACTTTCAGGTATTCCTTCTTCGCATTTGACATCGCAGCCTCCTGCTGCATCTTGAATTCATAGTAGTAATCCTGAAGCGCAAAAGGCCCAAGAGTTACGGGATGTTTCAGGTCAAGCAGGGCAAATTTCGGTGAATAATTTCCAACAAACTTTGCAGCCACCTTGTCTTCAAGAAGCTCGACGCCCTCTACCGAATGGGAGGTTACAAACCCATCCTGCACCACCATCGCAGGAAGTGAAACTCTCTCCGCAAGCTTTGTTGCAAGGAAGGTATTTTCATACGCCTCCTGGGCGTTTTCGGAAAAAATCTGTATCCAGCCGGTGTCACGGCAGGCCATGATGTCGCTATGGTCACAGTGTATGTTGATAGGGCCTGAAAGGGCCCTTGCGACGGCCTGCATCACGATTGGAAGGCGAAGTGAGGAAGCTATAGGCAAAATCTCAAACATGAGCGCAAGACCCTGCGAGCTTGAGGCAGTAAATGTTCTTGCCCCTGCCGCAGAACTGCCTACACAGGCAGACATCGCAGAGTGCTCGGACTCCACCCTCACCATTTCAGTGCTGACAACACCATCTGCGATAAACTTCGAGTATTTCTCTATTATCGGCGTCTGAGGGGTTATTGGATAAGCTGCAAAAACATCAGGGTTTATCTGCCGGATTGCCTCAGTTGCCGCGTGCGCTCCGGTCAAGGGAACTCTCATAATTATACTAGTAGGATATAAGAAAAAATCAATTATGCGTATCGAAAAGAAATCCTGGCCCGACCTTTTCGAAAGAGCCCTAAGCGGCAAAAAAAAGTTTGACCTTCGTCTTGCAGATTTTGACTGCTCACCTGGCGACACACTCCTTCTCAAAGAATGGGGCCCAAGAAAAAAGAGTTACACTAGGAGAGTCCTGGAAAAGAAGGTGGCTTTTGTGATGAATACAAAAACCTGAACTTCTGGGCAGAAGAAGAGGTTCTGGAGAAGGGTTTTATCGTAAGGTCACTGGAATAGTCTCTAAGCCCAGGGATTCTCTAAGAAAGACTCATCTGGAAGCCGGGCATCACCTATTCCTATTGATTTCCCATAATCCCTCAGCTCGACCAAGCTCTCCTTGTCCCCTTTTATGTGCCGAAAGCTACGGTCCTTGTAAATTATGACCATAAGGTCATCCTTGCACAGGTGAATATACCAGCCCCGCTTTATTGCACTTTTGCCCTTCCGGATCACCTTTTCTATAACATCATCCGAAACCCTGACCTTGTAAAAGTGAAACAAGCCCTTTTCCCCTTCACTTTCCAAATCCCGTTTATACCTCCCAACAATCTCAGCATCCTCAAGAAGCTCTTTATTGCCCAAACTTTCTTCGATTATCACTCCTTTCCAATCCCCCATCAATATACTTGTAGTATCTTTATTATGCAAAAAGGCTATTTTTTCTCACTTGAAGCGCTCATAGCCTCGCTAATTATAATCTCTGCCATAGCCGTGCTCAGCTCCAATCATGCAGCAAGCCCGGAATATGAAGAAAAGATATATGGCGGGCTTAGCAACCTCGAAAAAAGCGGAAAGCTCGCTTCCATGGAGGAAAGTGAAATTGAGACCCGCCTTGAAGAAACTCTCTGCTTTCCTGTTAGTGTCGGAAAAGCCCCGCCCGGTGGCCAAAGCGTAAAATACCTGCTGGTGTACGGCCCTGAAAAGTTCAAAACTATCCAAATAGCTTATCAACTGCCTTAAGCCGCTCCAAAAGCCGGTCTTTTGTGGAGGTGTACGATATCGCAAGAGGTATTTTGTCTATCCTGGCGGTCCTTAATGCTGTGTCGTCAACCTTCTCTATGCCGTGAAGCACCACCAGGCCGGGCCTCAGGTTTGCAAGCCGTATGGCAATAAGCGGGGACCTGCCCCTCGAAAGGTTGGTAAAAATCAGGCAGTGGTTGTTGATAAGGGAGGTTATTGTAGTAATATCTGTCGGGGAGAAGTGAATAATTGCCGCTTCACTGTCGATAAGCGAGTAGCCATAGATATTCTCGTCCAAAAACGGGTAGCAGACCTCCCCGTCAATTTCCTTTAAAAACTCCTTTATGCCAACTGGCCTCGAAAACTCCTTCATGGCAAGCACAAATGAGCTAAATTTGTTCCCCTTGTAGATTCCGGTAAATTCCTCGATTATCTTTCCCCCACGCTCAGAGTCTATATCCATAAGAGACTCTACCACCCTGTGGATAAGCTTTGTCCCGGGGGATTTCCTGCGCCCGGACTCGTAGTCCGATATGACTGAAGGGCTTATTTCAAGCTTTGAAGCAAGCTCCGTCTGGGAGATTCTAAAGAGCTGTCTCCACTTTTTTATGGTTTCGCCGGCATTCTCAGACAGCACGATTTCGCCTGCAATCTTCTTTTTAAGCTCCTCCAGGTATTCCATAAGGATAAATATTTGTTTAAAATAGTAAAATCTGCTAATTTAAATGTTAATCGGTATCTTAAATATGGCAGACGCAGCCGAAGTAATCAAGGTTCTCAAAAGGAAAGGCCCAAAAGGGATTTCGCTTGTAAAGTGCCGTATAATCGAAGGAACAAAGCAAAATAAGGTGCTTAACCGGGCGGTAATCGGTAGAGTCAAGGAGGGAGATGTAATTTACCTTAAGGAGACCGATATGGAGGTTGTGGGGGTATAAATATGGTAAACTGCTTTTTTTGCGGCAAAACTGTGAAGAAGGGAATAGGCATACTGTATGTCAACAATAAAGGACAAAATATGCACTTTTGCTCATCCAAGTGCAGAAAGTACTCTCTTATGGGCAGGAAAAAAGGCAAGTGGGCAATTGAAAAAGAGTAGCCAGTGGCATACTGCTAAACTTATATATAACATCTTACAATAGTTATGAATGCACGAAGATTCAAAGGACAGGTGTCCTTAGAATACTTAATGACTTACGGCATAGCAATAGCGATAGTTGTAATTGCAGTAGCTGCCCTTTACTCCATGGGAGTATTCAGCTCCGGCTCAAGCACAACTACCCCACCTTGCACACCATGCTTCAGCGACTTTGCATACAATGCACACTCGTACAACGGCAGCCACCTCGCGCTTGAAGTTAAGAACAGGGGGGAAGGAATAAATTTGACAGCATGCCTTCCCAGCGGATGTGTTCTTCCAAGCCCAGCAACGGTCAATGCAAACCAGGTATTTATACTCTATGTACCTAATAACGGAGCAAATGATGTTGGTGCCAGCCTGACCTACACAAAAGCGGGAAGCTCACTTTCACAGACAAGAACGCAGACACTTCAATCCGGATACTTCCAGTAAGTCATTCTTTTTGCTTTTTAGTTTAACCTTTTTTCTTTTAGCCGCTCCAAAGAAACTATATTCTACAGGCCGCCAAATTTCACAAACAAAATGACCTCCTCCCAACCAGGGCAAGCCCTGGGGTATTGAAAAAATAAACCTCTCAACTAACCAAGATAACTTCCGGAGGAGCCATCCAGCCGGAATTCATAAAATGTCGGGTCAACTGAGGATTCGTTCAGCCCAAACTTTTCCCCCGCCTGCCCCTGGAGGTATTCATGAAGCGTGTTGGAGGCGGTTGTGTTTACATTGATGTGAAGTTCCGGTGCGGAAAGGATGTTTTTGTCAAGTACGGTCTCAAGACCCACAGGGCCATACTCGGCGCAATAAGTGCATTCAAATGTTCCCTCCAGCGCGTCGAAAAAGCTGGGGGCGCTGCTTGAGTTTATATAGCTTCCTTCCCGGACATGAACAATGAGATTTGAAACGTCCAAAAGCCCATCTTCCTCACTCCATGATTCAGCGCTTCCAAAAATAAGAAAGCTTTGGCCTGACAGAGATGAAAGCCCCGCCAGCGAATCCACTCTCAGGTAGCTTGTAGCAGGCTCGCTTCCTGACTCGTAAACCACCCCACAAAATGAATCCAGGCCGGGATAAACAGTATCATTGAAGAATATTTTATGTTCCTTTTCAGAAGCGCCTGCATCGTCCGTAAGCTCACCATAACAGTTCCCATTTCCGGATAAAACAATCAGAGGCACCCTTCGGGTAAAGTTATCAGTATGCTGGCTTTTGTTGAAAACCCGGGAAAGCGTTCCCCCGGTAAGGTTTTCCAGGTAAAGCGGGTCTTCAAACCCCAAGATTGAAACTTTCTCCAGAACAATAAATCTTCTAGAAAGGTTCGCCACACCTTCTTTCGAAATATTCACCTCAACGGTAGAGTTTATGAAGACATTAAAGGCATCATAAAGCCCGACCTTTGCACTCTCATAGCCAAAGTCTATTGAGACATTGTATCCCTTTGGGTTACGAGAATAATATTCCTCAAGGAGCTCCAGATTGTGCTCAAGAGTGTTATTTTCCATAAATGTTACTTCCTCGCCGGTAGCTGGCAGTGTTCCATTCCACATCAGCTGCTTTATTGCGTCCGGAGCTTTTTGCCCGCCAGAAAAAAATGATACCCCATCAATCAAAACCGAGTTCTCGGATGATATTATGGCGCGCCTGAGCGAAACATCACAAAGGGTATGTATGCTGCGCTCTATGCTGTCATAAGAAGCATCCATATCCATCAGCCTATCGTTAAGTGAAAATGTTTCTCTTTCTTCGCTTACTCTTTCCCTTTGCACAAGCATTATTGAAAAAAGAGCAAACAGGACCAGAACCATAAGCCCGGAATAAAGAAAGCCATTCATATTACCACATAATAAACCTCACAAGAGCAATTTGTGAAAGTTCCCTTATGCCTTCTATTGTAAGAGAAGTGCTTATCTCATAGCTGCTGATTTCCTCTCCGGTCTTTGATTCAATATGCTGTATAAGCCGCTCAGTTGCATTGTCTCTTGCCTCCTGTGAGGTATTAAACACAAATTCATCCCCACCATATCCCACCGAACCCGGAACTTTTATGGAATATATGACCCGGTATGCCTTCGACTGGTTTTGAGGGTTTCCGTTCTCGATGCCGTGATAAAGCGTAATGTTGTTTGCTCCGTCGGAAAAGAAATCCGAAGGAAGCTTTATGCTGTAAGGGTCTCCCAGAACTTCAAAATCCCCATATGTTGACAAGTTGTAAATCGTTGAAACGTGCCCTGAAGAGTTTGAAACCTGAATCAGGTCGGCCCAATAATCACCCGAATAAGAAGTAACTCTTGCGTCAATCAGGGAAACATCAGCAGACTTGTTAAGAATGCAGTATCCGCCTGTGCAGTTTTTCTCAAAGGTAAGCAAAAATTCACCTTCTCCAAAAACTGATTCCTCTGTAAGGTTTATGCTCATACGCGAATCATTGTACAGCACGTTTCTAAAGCCCCAGTCACCCTGAACGTAAACCGCCTGGCGCTGCGCAGACATGTTGACAATATCATCAGCTATCCTCTTATAGATTTCCATAAGCTCCTCCTCATTGTTGCTCTGGAAGTACTTCGAGCAGTTGGTCTCATTTTCCCCTGGAAGCCAATTATTTGCAGAGCAGTTCCAGCAGGCGATTTTCTTGAGTGTTAGTGTGTCTGCATCAGAGCCAAAAGCAACAGAATATACCGTAATATTGTCATCCCTCGCATTGCAGGAGTATTGGATTGCATCCACCGGACCCTGATAAGTGCTGTACTGCCAGGGTGTGCACTCATAATTAGCACCGCCATCACTCATTACAAGCATTGCCCTTTTTCTTCCGACAACAGTTTCCAGGCGCAGGTCAAAAAGAGCCGCAGAGGAGTCGTCATTTTTAACCCTTGCAGAAACCACATTCCAGCCGAGCCGGAAAAGAGATTTATCAAAAGGCATAACGCGGTTCCAGTAGGAGGCATTATGCTCTGAAGTATCATTGTCGATAAGGTTTCCATTGAGGTAAACTTCAGCGGCATCGTCAGAAAAAACATATAGGGAAGAATTTATTAGCATTTCTGTGCTTTCGATAAAGAACTTTTTCCTGAAGTAGTAGTCCCCACCATTATTTGCCAAAACTGTGGAGACATTCGAACTTAATACGGCAGTTGTCCCTTCCTGGCTGCCTATCGATCCAAGATACGGCTCGGAGAGGGCATAGTGATATATCATTACATCATCCAGATGAGCTTCCTCGTTATCATCGCTAGCTTCATTATCAAACCTCACCCTGACTGGGCTAGAGGTATCATACTCAGAAAGATTGAGTGTAAATTGGTGCCAGTTTCCGGTATCGTAAGTTTCTCCATTCAAATTCAGCTCTCCATAATGCCAGGAGCCATCATAAACATCGACATATATCCGGTCAGCATCTTCCCAGTTGGTGGTGAGCTTAATCCAAAAATCAAGACGGCAGTTAGTGCAGCCCGAAAGGTTCAGCAGCCCATCACGAGTGCTTATGGCAACCTCTCCCTCGTCGCCTTCCTCCATCTCCCCACCCCAAGAGCCAGTGCGCACGTCCGCCGAGTCTGTGTGAACTCTACACTCATCGCCATCGCTTCCATAATCCACCGACCAGACAGAAGTATTAAACCCTGTAGGTCCGACGGCAGAAGAATCCTCAAAGCCGCCATAAAACAGCAGGCATCTTCCGCCCTGAACACCTGCGGGGCAAATTGAAAGGTTATTTCCAGGGGATGCTGAGGGGTTTCCATAGTATAGGTAAAGTGTTGTTTCTGAGCTTGCAGCCATGTAAGGCACGCTGACCCAAAAAGTGGCATTGTCGCTGCCAGAAAGGTTGCAGCTTTCAATAAGGTAGGGAAGTTCAGTTTCGGTGCCGGAGGTTGAATTATAATATGTAAACCTTGCATCCCCACAGTACTGCTTTACCCTGCCGTCAGAGTAATCTCCAGAAAGGTTAATTGATATCCTGACAGGATAGCTGTAAAGGGCTCCGGCGGCATTTGAAAGGTTAAGCTGCCTTCGGTAGTCCCAGCTTATGTTAAAAAATCCAAGGGCAGCAGGACCCTCCGCCCATGCGGAATCATTGTAGTCTTTGTCGGTCCAGTTTCTTCCGTCCATTTCCGGAGGGGCCAAAAGAGGATAGCTTGTAGTGTACTTCCATATCGAGCCGCTCGGCAAAGCGTCAACGGAAAGGTATTTTTGTGAAAGAAGTTCTGTACTTTTTTCAATACCACAACATATGCAAGTTCCTCCACCGGAAACATAGGTATCTATTTCGCTCTGAAGCGTCTGGTTGTCCCCCGTCAGAGATATGGATCCTGAAAGCGCATCATCGAAAGAGACGAGCCCAACCCTGTTTCCATTAAGCCCCAGCATTCCACTGACAAACTCCCGATCGGAATCCTTTGCAACATTTATCCTGTTTCGGTAGCATGGTGGAGGCGCATCGCAGTCGCAGGAATTGTTCGAGTAAACATCGCACGTGCTCATACTGCCAGAAACATCAGTTATCAGCACGGCATCTCCAAAACCCTGACCCCGGGTATAATTAAGGCTCCTTATTCCCACCCTCAAGGGCACAGTGCTTCCTGTCAAACCCTGCACATTAAGCCCTGCCCCCGCAAGGCCTTCGGAAATGTTCGATTCATTGAGTTCAATTAATGACTCCCCGGAAGCATTGCTGTTGTAAAGCGTGGCATTGGCAAAATTAAGGTAAACCTCAGAACCCGGGATTTCATTATAATAGTGAAGGTGTATTTCGGTGACGTTTCCCTGAAGATACACCCCATCATAAACATTGATAAGCCCTTCTATTCCAGGAAATCTGTATTCCTCAACCAGACCCGGCTTTTCATCGTAAAAGGCACTTGTTGTATAATCGACACGAAGAAATCCACCTCCAATATATGAATAGCGGTAATCCGTGGAATTAAATAAAATCCCTAAGGTATTGTTACCTTCCCGGAAGTTGGAGATGTTGATGCCGGAGGAAACAATATTTGCGGTAAAATTAGGGGCGCTTTCGTTTATGGAAAAATACCCCGAAAAATTACTGTTTATATAAAGAGACAGGTTTGCCCCGGAAAAAACATTGAGCTCCGCCCCGGTAACAGACTCATATTCCGGAAGCTCAAGAAGAGCCGAAATATTTCCCTGACCCACAAACCCTCCAAAGTACAAATATCTTGACCGCTCAGTTTTTATCCCATTCAGGTAAGCCCTTGCCATATAGCCATGCCTTGAGTTTGAGCTGTAGGTATTTTCAATCAGGGAGGAAACTACAACAGAATTTTGCGTGCCGGCATAGTCTCCAACCACCGGGTCGCTGCCTATGCTAAGGGAAAAATTATATCGCTCCAGGCACCTTGTGGCGTTTATCAGTTCCTTTGTTATATTTTCCGCATAATCCCTTTTAGTGTAATCACCCTCCCGATTCGAGTAAGCCCAGTAGGTCAAAATGAAGTCCAGGACAGAAAGTTCCATCTCATCGTCCGTCAGCCCTCCTCCCTTGAGCTGGTTAAGCGTCGGGCTTTGTGTTGTTTCATTGACGCGCATCGTTGCAAGAGCTTCCAGAAAATCTCTTGCAAGGGCAGACTTCTGGTCCATCCCGGTTTCCTCATAAAAGGGTTGTGGCGAAAAAAGATAGTAATTTGATGCCAGGAGAAGCACCATAAGTGAAATCCCCAGCACTAAATCCAGCGAAAACACAATTCCCTTCATCTTTCAAAAACAAGAACCCTTACTGTTGCAATAGTCCCATTCTCCAAAACCACGACACGCTCTTTCTTGACAATAGACGAGGCACCATCATAAGCCGCCCCGTACGACCTAACAACTTCATCGCCGCATAAAACGGTAATATTATATTCACTTTCAAGCCCCATAAGGATCATTGTACGCCCTACATCGAGCTGCCCAAATTTTTCCAGCTTTTCATCGCTAATCCTTCCTGAAGATTCAAGCCCCAGTATCTGCACATTCGCTGCATTCCAGTCTCGCGGATACCCCTCCCTGAAAAAAATTTCCCCCAGGGTGTTCGCATCCCTCAAAATAACATCCTTTCGCTCAATCTCCATCGACTCCTTTACGGCATATCCCGCCTGGATGACTAAAAGCGCTCCGAGGAAAAGGAAAACCGAGCACACAATCAGGAAATCAAATGAAAGCATCTGGCCCTTTGATGCTCTACTCAAGGTAGAAGCCGGTTCCATTATATATTACGGTATTTTTTCCAATAGTCAGGTTCCGAGTGATATTTACGTATGTGTAACAGACTGCCATGCCAGAAGGATAATTAACGACAATCTCATAATTCTGGAGTGTTGCGTTATAGTCTCCATAAGGAAGATAAAATGACCTCTCATAATCCGGGCCAATGCGAAGGGCACTGTCAATCTCGCCTGCAATCTGCTTGCATACCGAACGATAGTCACCGCCTGTCGAAACGGAGGCCTGGTATATTCCATATCCAACATAATAGCTAAAAGATATGGCAAAAATCACAGAAAGAATTCCAAGAAGCAAAAGAAGCTCAACAGACGCCTGGCATCTCATGATATGGAAAGATTGACAAACGCAGGGTTGGCTTCCACAACAATGTTCCAGCAACCAGAAATACCGGGCATTGTGCCATTCAAAACCACTTCAGAATCCTGATAAATATACTCGCCAGTCCTGAGGGAACACTGAAGAGTAGTGTTGTAAACAGAGCAGGTTTCAAGAGACATTGGAAAACACACATTCACAGTCTGTTTTGCCGGCTCCCCCTGAAGAGCTACAAACTTTGCGGTAGTTGCGATTTTTTCAAGAGAATCTTTTAGCAAAAACTGGTCGTTTCCTTTCTTATAGCTATCTATAGAGGCATATCCATATAGTATATATATGCTTACTATAAGCATGCCTAAGCCCACAACGATAAGCATTTCTACGGAAATCTGACCCTTCATAAATCTATATAACTATATTATGAGGAAGTTCTCAAAGAAGGCAAATCCGATAAAATCCAAAACAAAGGCAATTAAGGCCAGGCGCGATTTGCCTAACGCTAAAAAAAATGTAAGCCCCCGCCATAAGAAAAATTCAAGCCAGAAAAAGAAAACCATTGAAAAGAAAGAAAAGCTTCTAAAAAAGGCGGCAGGTATTAAGGGCAATTTTAAAAATAGCAAAAAATCCGTGAAAAATGTGGGTAAAAGAAAAATAAGGGAGACTCTCCTTCGAGAAACCTCAAAAAAGCATATTCAAAAAAAAGGGTCTTCCCGGAAAATAGATAGGTCTCCAGAAAAAGCCAGAGAAAAAAAAGAAACTGAGCAGGACACCCTAAAAAAAGTCCTGGCGCAGACCAAGACCATAGACCTTGCTGAGCCCGCAGAAGTAGTAAGTGAAGATTTGCCAATTAAAGACGTCCTGATCCTGCTGGAGAAGAATTCATTTGTCATAGTTTCAAAAAAATACGCTGTTACCGGCATCATTACTCACTTAAGCATATTAAAGTCTCTTCAAAACAAAGGTTTTGAAAAGGCAATTGCAAAGGACTTCAATGATGCAACCTATATGATAGAATCAGATAAACCCATTCAAAAAGCCCTTGAGGAAATGTCTACCAGAAACACAGACATTCTTATCGTAACCAACAAGGGGAGCCTAATTGGGACCATATGTTCAAAAAAAATACTGGACCACCTTAGTAAGAAAGCGATAGAGCAGAGTTTTGAAGGAAGTGATATCATCGAGACCAGCATCGACCTCTTTGTAGAGCTTCTAAGAAAAGGCCCAATCCCGGTCAAGGAAGTCCAGGAAAAATTTGGCGTCACAAATGAGCAGATAGAGGGATGGATAGATATACTGGAAAAACAGAATATCC
>JAFGCN010000016.1 GCA_016932615.1 Candidatus Aenigmatarchaeota archaeon | reverse complement strand
GCTATTTTGGGAGGATTTGGCAGGAATATTCACCTTGCTGCTTCCGTCATAAGCCGCGGCAGTGTTTTCCAGAATTGGCATAATAATTCTTAAGATTAGATGCTATTCATGGTTATGCCCCAATCTTTGCAAGGAACTTCTGCGGGTCCGCATTATACTCTGCAAAAATCTTTCCGACAGAAATGTAGTCGAATATTCTGTTTTCGACCATCCATTCCAGGACTTTTGCCTTGTTTCTTATGTCGTCTTCAATGTCATTTCTTTTAAGCCCGGACCTGTCCATGACTCTTTTGAGGACAACCGACTTTCCAATTATGTCGTACTGGTCTTCTTTGGGGTTCCACCTTGCAAGCTTGTTTACTATTGGCCTTCTTGCATCGTAATTCATTCCTGCCATTTCCTCGACAGAAGTGATTCTTCTTACGCTCTTTCCTGCTTTCTTGACTCTGGATATGAATATGACAATGTCTAGAATCTCAAGGAGGGTTGGCGGAAGGCTTATGGGTTCTGTCGTAAGCCGGTCTATGAGTGTTTCCATGGACTCTGCGTGTATGGTTGCCATACCAGGGTGCCCCGTTGCCATAGATTGGAAGAGAACGAATGCTTCCTTGCCACGAACCTCTCCTACGACAATCCTGTCCGGCCTTTGCCTCAGGCTTTCCTTAAGCAGGTCAAAAAGTGTGATGCTGCCCTTTCCCTCGACGACTTCTCTGGCCACCTCTGGAATCCAGTTAGGGTTGGGGAGCTGGAGCTCACCAGTGTCTTCAATAGTAACAATTTTCTCCTGGGGCTTTACAAGCATGGCAATTGAGTTGAGGAGTGAGGTTTTACCGCTTGCGGTTCCTCCAGATATGAGAAGGGACCTGCCGTTTTCAAGGGCAAACCAGATGTAAGCCATGAGCTTTACGTCGCAGGTGTTATAGAACATGTGCGTTATGGGTGTGAACGGCTCGGCACTAAACTTTCTTATGGTAAAGTTGCTTCCGTGCCTTGCTATGTCTGTAGCAAGAGTTGCCTGCACACGGCTGTTGTCCGGGAGGATGCCGTTAAGGAGCGGGTGTGCCATGGACAGGTCTTTTCCGCACCTTTGCGCCAGCTTCATTACAAATGTGTCTAGCTCGGTTCCATCCTCAAAAGCAATGTTTGTTTTTATCGTGCCGAACCTTGGGTCCCTGTGGACTATGTATATAGGCACACCCACACCGTCGCAGGAAATGTCTTCTATATTTTCATCCTGCATTATGGGCTCTATTTTTCCAAATCCAAGGAAGTCTCTGTAGATATAATATCTTATGACCTTAACGAGGGTTTCCGGGAGGTCAAGCCGGAAGTATTCCAGGGCATCGTCTATCTTTTTGTAAAGGTAGTTTCTTGCCTCGTATTTTTTTACTGCTGCAAAGTCTATGTCTATTTTCTCCCTTATGAATTCCTTGATTTCCTCCATGAGCCGATTTTCGCTTTTGCCAACTTCCGGCTCAACGACCATATACCGTAGCTCGTTTTGTTCATCGTCCCAGTAAATGTGCGTGTAGGAGAATATTTCTTCACCCTTCTGGGGCTTTTTTGGAATGAGCGGGTATTTCAGGTCAATTTCCTTAAGACGCTCTTTCTTGAATTCCTTTTCCACGGGCTTTATTCGGCTGGTTATATGGGGAAACGGCATCCCGTCAAACCGTGTGACTTTTTTCCTTTCTTCGCCATCCTTTCCTGCACCACCGATAATCATTCCACCTCCAGGCCCCCATCCACCTCCGGGTCCCCATCCCCCGCCACCACCAGGCCCGCGGGTCATCAAGACGTCATTAATCAGGTTTGAAAGGTCTTCACTGGTAAGGTTCTTCTTTCTTGCCTCCAGCGCCTTTAGAAGGTCAAGCAGCATAAGCCGCTGAGCATCAGTCATTTTTGCAAGTATCCTTGACTGCTCATCTGTCGGCTCTATTCCAAGCTTTTTTAGCATCTGGCCCAGCGTGGACGGCTCAACATTTTTCTTTGGCATATAATTGATAATTATTGGCTTCCTTCTGAGAATGTACTCTTTCTTTCCCAGTATTTTTATGGGTTTTGTCTTTTTTATCCTCCGCTTTATGACAGTTTTTACTTTCATCTTGTAAGAACAAGGGAATCATCCCGGTTTTCTATTACAAAGTATCTTCCGTTACTTGTTACAAATCCGACCGTGTTTTTCTGGTAGTCGATTGTATTGGCTTCAAGCCCCAGCCCAGTCTCAAAGTTTGAAACCTGGATTTTTCCGTTTTCAAGGGATAAGGTATACCTGTCTTCGGACAGGCGCTCAGGTATCATCACAAGCACGCTGCAATCGGTAATCTTGCCGCACATGTACGCTTTTGTAAGGGCAACTGAGGCAAGGTCACTCATGAGGAAATATTGCTCTCTTTGAGTCTGGGCTTTAAGCGCAGCAGTAGAATAAGAAACAAGGGCGGCAACTGAGAAAACAACCATGGCCGTTATCCCGAACAGCAATATTTCATTGATAATCCGGAAATCACCCTTCATAACATTAAATCAGGTCTATTTTAATAATAGTCCTGGTAACATTTCCTCTCTCTTCCCCAAGCTTTGTAATAAGCATTCTGGCGCCTTCGCTTCCGACAAGAGTCACGTTAAATGGCGTCACAATATCCCTGCTGTAGATATATGTGCCGCTTCCTGCACTGAGGTTTCTTAGTATCACGGAGTAAGTTGTCATAGCATATCTGTCGTCGCCTTGGCTTACCTGTGCTCCTATCACAGAGTAGGTATCTTCGCCCCACACTCCTTCATCAAGGTCGCAGTTTCTGGTAAAGCAGATAAATCCCCCCGGCGCATAAATGCTTCCGCTTGTCTCAACTGAGAAGTCTATCCTGTCTTCAATGGGGTCTATGTGCAGTTCGCCAGGGACACTGAAAACAACTTCCTCGCTTCCGCCGTTTTTTGCAATGTCATCGATTTTTTTGTCGAGGTTTTTGAGAAAGTTTTCTGCCGAGTACAATTCAGTCGTGCCTACGTTTTTCTGCATCATGGGCATCCCCCACTGGTAGGCGAGACCCGTTATTCCTGCAAGGACTCCGATAATCATTATCGTAGAAATTACGGGGGCAATTCCTTTTCTTTTGGAATTTTTTGGCTTTGCCTGGAAAACCGGCACAATTTCCATAATACTTACCTTATTTTACCTTTATATCATTTTTTTTGGCTTATCTCAGTCTTATTTCTGTGAGCCGATTTTGGCGTTCTTGCTTTTGCCTTGGACTGGGACCTCTCTTGCGCTGAAATGGAATAGAGCAAAATAATTCCTATGGAGGCAAGCATGGCAAGGGCGATGCCGACCAGGTTTCCTCCCCCAACCGCTTCACTGAGCACATTCACAACAAATATCTTCCTGCCAATTTCCTCGCCCGTGAGCGCGTCTTTAGCCACAAGGTCG